>CACOEA010000037.1 GCA_902626185.1 uncultured Pelagibacteraceae bacterium | reverse complement strand
TGCAATATTACCTGGGGTCCTTCCAAGCATTGTTTTAGCTTCATCTCCAACAGCAAGAACTGACTTTTTTCCTCCGTCTTCAATTACAGCTACCACTGAAGGTTCATTTAAAACCACGCCTTGGTCTTTTAAAACAACTAGTGTGTTAGCAGTTCCAAGGTCAATAGCCATGTCTTGTGACCATAGCGATGACAAACCTGATAATCCTTTAAACATCTCAATTTTCTCCTTATATTTGTGCGCTCAGACTTGGGTCTGGCGCTGTTTTTTTTCTTTTAATTATTAACTTATTCAAAGCACTTAAATATGCATTAGCTGAAGCAACTAATGTATCTGTATCTGCTGCTTGCCCAACTGTAGTTTTGCCTTTCTCCTCAATTCTTACACTTACTGTTGCTTGTGCATCAGTTCCCTCTGTGACTGCATGAACATTGTAAAGTAAAAGCTTAACATCATGAGGATAAAGTTTTTTTATACATTTAAATATAGCATCGACTGGACCATCTCCAGTTTCTGTTGCATTTTTTATTTCTCCTAATACTTCCAAAGTCATTTCTGCTCTTTGAGGTTCACCTGTTCCAGCAAAAACTTTCAAAGATTTTAATTTAATTACATTGTCTTCTGAAACTAAACTATCATCTACAATTGCAGCTATATCTTCATCATAAATATGTTTCTTTTTATCAGCTAAAATTTTGAATTTACCAAAAGCTGTTTGAATTACATCATCCGTTACACCAACGTAGCCAAGATCATTTAGTTTATCTTTAAAAGCATGACGTCCTGAATGTTTTCCCATAACCAGTGATGTTTTGTGAACACCCACACTTTCTGGAGTCATTATTTCATATGTATTTCTATTTTTTAACATTCCATCTTGGTGAATTCCTGACTCATGCGCAAAAGCATTTTTTCCTACAATAGCTTTATTGAATTGCACAGGGAACCCTGTTGCATTTGATACTACTTTAGATGCTTTACTTAAAAGTTTAGTATTAATATTTGTAGTATATGGCATTAAGTCATGTCTAGTTCTCATGGCCATTACAACTTCTTCAAGAGCCGCATTACCAGCTCTTTCTCCAATTCCATTTATAGTACACTCTATTTGTCTAGCTCCAGCCATAACACCAGCTAAAGAATTAGCTACTGCTAATCCAAGATCGTTATGACAATGAGTTGAAATAATTGCTTTATCAATGTTAGGAACTTTATTTAACAATGTCTCGATAATTTTTTTAAATTCTGAGGGAACAGTATAACCAACGGTATCAGGAATGTTAATAGTTTTCGCGCCAGACTTTATAGCTAGTTCTACAGTTTTGCACATATAATCCATGTCTGTTCGAGTTCCATCCTCACAAGACCACTCAACATCATCAGTAAATTTTCTAGCATATGAAACACTTTCTTTAATTGCATTAAGCACCTCTTCAGGAGATTTATTTAACTTATGTTTCATATGTAGTGGGCTCGTAGAAATAAAAGTATGTATTCTAAAATTTTTTGCATATTTTAGTGCTTCGTGACAAGCGTCAATATCTTTTTTAGTTGCTCTTGCTAATCCGGCTGGAATTGATTTTTTTAATGTTTTACTAATTTCTGTTACTGCCTCAAAATCTCCAGGTGATGCTATAGGGAAACCGGCTTCAATAATATCAACTCCAAGCTCATCAAACACTCTAGATATTTGAAGTTTTTCTTCTAAACTCATTGATGCTCCAGGAGACTGCTCCCCGTCACGCATAGTTGTATCGAAAATTATAATTCTATTTTTATCACTCATTTGCTTTAGGGTATATTACAAGCAAAACGAGAATATGCAATACTTTTGCAAAAATCACTTTATTTTTTTGATCAGTTTGGGCTAATTTTTGTCTTTGTCGACTAATTTATTTTTGCCAATCCATGGCATCATAGCCCTAAGTTGTTTTCCTACTTTTTCAATTGGGTGATCTGCTAGTTGCTTTCTCATTTTTAGAAAATTTTTCTGTCCAGATTTATGTTCCTCCATCCATTGCTTAGTAAATTTGCCTGATTGGATATCTTTTAATACTTCTTTCATTTTTTCTTTTGTCTTACTGTCTACAATTTTTTTGCCAGAAATATATTCGCCGTATTCAGCTGTATTTGATATTGAATAATTCATATTGGCAATTCCACCTTCATATATTAAG
>CACOEA010000036.1 GCA_902626185.1 uncultured Pelagibacteraceae bacterium | reverse complement strand
TGGAGCAATACCAGTAAATCAAATCCCTAACGACTCTGAGTCTGTTAAAGGTCATAATGTTAGAGGAATTTATTGGACGATACCCGATGAAAAAGGGAAGGAAGTAGCGAGAGACAAGCCCATTGATGAGTCAAAATATACTCAGCTTATTCCAGAATTCGAAAATACTTACTTTAAAGAAGTTTATAATGCTTTAAAAAATAAATTTAAATTAGGAAGAGTAAGATTGTTGTTAAAAGAACCTAGATCAACTTTAAGTTGGCACAAGGATCCTGAACCAAGATTACACATACCAATAATTACTAATTTAGGTTGCTCAATGGTAATAGAAAATGTTGCAAAACATTTACCAGCAGATGGCCGTGTGACAATTACAAATAATACTAAGTATCATAATTTTTTTAATGGTGGTGAGCAATCTCGTATTCATTTGGTTGCTTGTGTTTTAGAAAATCCTTTTAAGTAATTTGAAAATTTTAGATAAAAAACTTTGTATCGCTTCCGATCATGCTGGTTATAGATTGAAAGAAGATGTGAAAAACCACTTAATAAGTAAAAATATTTCAATAATAGACTTAGGTCCTTTTTCTGATAGTTCAGTTGACTATCCTATATTTGCAAAAAAAGTCTCTAATAGAGTAAAGTCAAAAAGAAGCGACAAAGGTATACTTATTTGCGGGTCTGGGACCGGTATGGCTATAAGTGCTAATAAAACAAAAGGAATTAGAGCGGCTGTGTGCTATAATACGAAATCTACTAAGTTGTCTAGACAACATAATAATGCTAATGTTATATGTCTAGGCTCAAGGTTTATTAATAAAAGTATAGCCTTAAAACTTATTGATACGTTTCTCAAAACAAAATTTGAGGGCGGAAGACACTTAAGAAGGGTAAAAAAAATATAAAATGTCTACAGCTATTAAAATAGATAAATTTTTGAACAATTTTTTTAGTTCTGGTTTAAAAGACTCAGACCAAGAACTTTATAATTCTGTAAAAGATGAATTTATCAGACAACAAAATCATATTGAATTAATTGCATCAGAAAATATTGTTTCAAAGGCCGTATTAGAAGCGCAAGGATCGGTATTAACAAACAAATATGCTGAGGGTTATCCTGGTAAAAGATATTACGGTGGATGTGAACATGTTGACTTATCAGAAACTCTTGCAATTGAACGAGCAAAGAAACTTTTTAATTGCAAGTTTGCTAACGTACAACCTCACTCGGGTGCTCAAGCAAACGGTGCTGTTTATCTAGCTTTGATAAAACCAGGAGATACTATTTTAGGAATGAGTCTTAACTCAGGTGGTCACTTAACTCACGGAGCTAAACCTGCTCAATCAGGTAAGTGGTTTAACGCAATTCACTATGATGTAAATGAAAAAACAGGCCTTATAGATTACGATAGTGTAGAAAAATTAGCAATTGAGCATAAGCCAAAATTAATAATCGCAGGAGGCAGCGCATACTCAAGAGTCATTGATTTTAAAAGATTTAGAGAAATTTGTGACAAAGTTAATGCTTACTTGCTAGTAGACATGGCTCATTTTTCAGGTTTAGTTGCTGGAGGAGTTTATCCAAACCCTGTGGAGTATGCAGATGCAGTAACATCTACAACACATAAAGTTTTAAGAGGTCCAAGAGGGGGAATCATACTAACCAATAAAGAAGAATTAATAAAAAAATTTAACAGTGCAATTTTTCCAGGTCTACAAGGTGGACCATTAATGCATGTAATTGCTGCTAAGGCAGTTTGTTTTAAAGAAGCATTGTCAGATGATTTTAAAATATATTCTAAAAATGTAATAAGTAATGCCCAAGTATTAGCTAAAAAATTATCGAATGAAGGGTTCAAAATTTTTTCAGGTGGTACCGACACGCATTTGATGCTTGTAGATTTAAGAGATTTTAATGTAACAGGTAAAGATGCAGAAGCATCACTTGTGAGATCAAATATTACTTGTAACAAAAACGGTATACCTTTTGATACACAGAGCCCAATGATTACCTCTGGAATTCGATTAGGAACACCCGCTTGTACCACTCGTGGATTTGGATCAAAGGAATTTGAGTTAATAGGTAGTTTAATCTCCAAAGTAATAAAAGGTTTAAGTGAAAATGGTGAAAATAACTCAAAAATAGAAAAAGAAGTTCAAAAAGAGGTTATTGATCTTTGCACATCTTTCCCTATATATAGTGATTAAAAATAATTAATAACTATGCTTTGTCCATTCTGTAGAGAAAAAGATACTTCTGTTGTTGATTCAAGGCCTTGTGAAGAAGGCACAGCTGTAAGAAGACGTAGATTGTGTACTTGCCATGGAGGTATGAGATTTACAACATTTGAAAGAATTCAATTTCAAGAATTAACAGTTATTAAGGGTAATAGCAAAAGAGAGCCTTTCGATAGAGATAAAATTTCAAAATCAATTAGAATAGCAACTCGTAAGAGACCAATTGACTCAGAAGCTATTGAAAATTTTGTTTCGAAAATAGTAATGAAAATTGAAGGTCTGGGAGAAAGTGAAATTCCAACTTCAACAATTGGAAAGTTTATAATGGAAGGACTGCAATACTTAGATAAAGTTGCCTACGTTCGTTTTGCTTCAGTTTATAAGAACTTTAAGGAAGCAAAAGATTTTGAACAATTTGTGGGCAATTTAGATGAAAACAAATCATAATCTTTATCTTAAGCTTGCTTTAAACTTAGCTAAGATAAATTTAGGAAAAACTAATTCAAATCC
>CACOEA010000035.1 GCA_902626185.1 uncultured Pelagibacteraceae bacterium | reverse complement strand
TTTTTTTACTTCAAAAATTTCAACAAGAGGTAAATCTGAATCAAGTTCTAGTTCTCTTGCAACTTTCTCGGTTATTAATATCTTGTAAAAATCTGGATACTCAAATCTTTTAAAATTTTGTAAAACAATTTCATGATTTGTCTTTAAATTTATTATCTTAATCCAAGCCCCGGGCCTTAATTTACTATGGACTATTTGAGGCTCGTTATTATCTAATTTTCTTTTTATGATATTGTTTTCAAAGTCTTTTTCATTATAGATGTAGGCAAAACCTTTTGATGAATAAGTATTTTTTTTTTTAGAACTATATTCTATAGATGAACACGATACTAAAAAGATTAATATTGAAATAAAGCTATATTTCATTTTTAAAATTATTTTTTAAGGTGCACACTGCTAAAGCAAATCTAAGTGACCTATTCCAATTAAGTATTTTTTCATAATTATCATAAACTATATAGGCTGGATAATAAGTATTAGATCCTGGTATAATATCTTTATCAGGTGTAATTATAGCAACCAATAAGTTATCATTAATATTATAATCATTTGAATTCATAATATATTTCCTAAAAAATTTATATTTTTTTTTATTTTTAATACTTCTTGCAGAAGAATTAAGGTATTTTTTTGGAATTTTTTTGTCTAATTCGATTTTTGTAAAACAAGGTGTGTTTTTTTTCCAACCAATTTTGTTTAAATAATTTGCTGCAGAGGCAAATGAGTCTTCAATTTTTTTTAATTCTATAGTGTTATTTTTATTATAATCGATTGCATAATTTCTTATAGTACGAGGCATAAATTGAAAATTACCAAAAGCACCTGCCCAAGAACCGAACAAAATATCTTTGTTTATAATATTTCTATCTACAAGTCTTAATAAAATTAATAATTCTTTTGTAAAAAAATCACTTCTTCTTTTATCAAAGCTTAAAGTTGCTAAAGATGAAATAATATCCATTTTGCCAAGGTAATTGCCAAAGTTTGTTTCTATGCCCATTAATGCTAATAAAAGTTCTTTTTCGACAAAAAACTCTTCTTCTATCTTATCAATAGTTTTTTTTTCCTTTTTATATAATGCAATACCTTTTTTAACCTTTTTTTTACTAGACCTTTTTTTTATATAAGTAAATGTATCCTCATAAAATTCAGGTTGATATCTGTCATATTCTATAACTTTAGGTAAAAATTTTGCTTCAGCGAGCACTTCTTCGACAACATTTTGAGAAATGCCTGTGTTGATTGCTTTTGTCTTAAATTCATTTAACCATCTTTCAAAATCTTGATTTTTAGCCAAAGTAGATGATGAATAAAAAGTTAAAATAATAAAGAAATTGATACCTAATAAGTTTTTGAACATTTTTTTGAATACCATAAATAAGTAGTATTAACTAGTGTATGGAACAATCTATATCGATATTGTTATTTATAAGCTTTGATAGTATTAAGGATAGTTGATTATTAAAGGAGAGGTGGCTGAGCGGTTGAAAGCACTGGTCTTGAAAACCAGCAACGGGGTAACTCGTTCGTGGGTTCGAATCCCACCCTCTCCGCCATTAGATGGTAAAACTCTTAAAAATTTTAGATATTTCATTTTTATCTATTTTTTCTTCTACAATATTATTTTGGTAATAGTTTAATATAATCTCATCTTCAAAATTTAAAAATTTCTCCAACTCTAATAACATGCTTTCATTAAATGTATTGATATATTTATTAACAAAACTACTTAGTAAAATATCCATTTCTTTAGTTCCTCTGTACGAAGCTCTATAAATTAATCTTTTTTTAAATATTTCTAATTTGTCAGACATGAGATGATATTATACATAAAATAATTGAATTTATGAAAAAAGAATTTATTTTTTATGATGTAGATAAACTTAAGGGTGTTGGCAACCAACTATCCAAGTATTTAAAAAAGCGAAAAATTGAAAAAATAAAAGATATTATTCTAAATTTGCCATACTCCGAAACTGACAGATCAAAGATTTATAAATTAAATGAACTTGAAATTGGCAAAATACAAACAATAAAAGTTATAGTAAAAAAATTAAATTTTCCAAGAATCAGAAACTTGCCTAACAAGATAATATGTGAAGATGAAACTGGAAATATCGATATAGTATATTTTAATAGTCGTGAGGGTTATCTGCGTAAATTATTTCCTGTTAACAAAACAGTAATAATAAGTGGAAAAATAAATTATTTTAACAAAAAATATCAAATAACTAATCCAGATTACGTAACTTCTTTAGATAATCAAAGCTATGTTACTAAAAATATACCAAAGTATAATTTAACTAAGGGAATTAATGAGAAAAAATATAGGTCCATAAGTGAAAAGGTAATTAATAATTTGCCTATCATTGATGATTGGCTCGATAAAAATTTTATTAAAGATAATAATTTACTAAATTGGAATGAAAGTATCAGTAATTTACATAATTCATTTGATGGCAAAAAAAATACATCAAAAAGTTTCAGAAGATTAGTCTTTGACGAACTTTGTGCAAATTTTTTAGTGTTATCTGAAAATAGAAAAAAAATAAAAAAAGAAAAAAAACCAAAAAAATTTACAAATCAAAGTTCCGATTTGATAATGAAACATCTGCCTTTTAAACTTACAAATAGTCAAGAAACAGTTTTAAATGAAATTAATAAAGATTTGATGTCAAAAAAAAGAATGTTTAGGATAGTGCAAGGTGATGTTGGTTCGGGTAAAACAATAGTTTCATTGTTAGCTATCTCTAATATTATTGAAAGTGGTTATCAATGTGCCTTTATGGCGCCTACAGAAATTTTAGCTAACCAGCATTTTCAGCTAGCTAAAAAAATATTTAAGAACAGTAATTTTAAAATAGATTTTTTAACGGGTAAAACTGAGCTAAAAAATAAAAAAAAAATTTTAAAAAAATTAGAAATTGGTCATATCAATTTGATAATTGGTACACACGCCCTGTTTCAAAAAAAAATTAATTTTAAAAAATTGGGATTAGTAGTAATAGATGAACAACACAAATTCGGAGTAAAACAAAGACTTGAATTTGCAAAAAAAGGTGGAGACAATTGCGATGTACTTTTAATGTCAGCAACACCAATACCTAGAACAATGATGATGTC
>CACOEA010000034.1 GCA_902626185.1 uncultured Pelagibacteraceae bacterium | reverse complement strand
CGGCAACAATTCTTCCACCATTTAAACCAGCTTCAGGACCTATATCAATAATATGATCCGAATTTTCCATTGTTTCAATATCATGTTCAACAACAATAACAGTGTTTCCTAGATCTCGTAATTTTTTTAAAGCTGTTATTAATTTCTTATTATCTCTTTGATGAAGACCAATTGATGGTTCATCCAAAACATATAAAACACCAGTCAACCCTGAACCAATTTGTGATGCTAATCTAATCCTTTGAGCTTCACCTCCAGATAATGTGCCTGACTCTCTTGAGAGAGTTAAATAATTTAATCCGACATTTAACAAAAAATTCAATCTTTCATTTATTTCTTTTAAAATATGTTGGGCAATTTTATTTTCTCTTTCTGTCAAAACATGAGTTAAATTTTCAAACCATTTTTGAGCATCTTCGATAGATTTTTCTGTAATTTGACTTATATTAAGAGAATTTATTTTTATACAAAGAGCTTCATCTTTGAGTCTCATTCCATTACATTTTTCACAATTGGACTCACTTTGGTACTGTGAAATTTCTTCTCTTTTCCATTCACTATCAGTTTCTAGATAACGTCTTTCTAAATTATTAACCACTCCCTCAAATGTTTTCTTTGTACTATAGGTATCGTAACCATCGTCGTAAGAGAATTTTATTTCTTCATCATCAGAACCGAATAAAATTATATCTTGAATTTTTTTTGAGATTTTTTTCCATGGTTCGGTTAAAGAAAATTTATAATGTTTTGCTAAAGAGGCTAAAGTTTGAGCATAGTACATCGATGTTGATTTTGACCACGGTTCGATAGCACCATCTTGTAAACTCTTTTTTTGATCAGGAACAACTAAGCCCGGGTCTACGTTTAAGTTATGTCCTATGCCTTCACATTCCTCACATGCTCCAAAAGGGGAGTTGAAAGAAAATAATCTAGGCTCTATTTCTTCAATAGTGAAGCCACTTTCTGGACAAGAGAATTTTGATGAAAAAGTAATACTTTCAAGTTTTCTAAACTTTTTGGGCAATGTTTCGTTTTCATATTCAACAATTAAAAGCCCATTTGATAAATTAACTGCTGTTTCAACACTATCTGCTAATCTATTTCCAAGATTTGAATTCAAAATAATCCTATCAACAACAACAGAGATATCATGTTTAACTTTTTTATTGAGGTTAGGAAACTCGTCTATTTTTAAGTATTTCCCGTCAACTTTAATTCGTGAAAATCCTCTTTTTTTGTAATTTAAAATTTCTTTTTTATATTCTCCTTTTCTCCCTCTAACTACTGGTGCTAACAAGTATATGGTGCTATTTTTGGGAAGCTTTTTAATTTTGTCTACCATTTCACTTATTGGTTGGGACACAATAGGTTTGCCTGTAAATGGAGAGTATGGAATTCCAATTCGAGCAAATAAAACTCTCATATAATCATAGATTTCGGTTACTGTTGCAACAGTAGATCTAGGATTTTTTGATGTATTTTTTTGTTCAATTGAAATTGCGGGACTCAAACCTTCAATCAAGTCTACTTTGGGTTTTTTCATCTTATCTAAAAACTGTCTTGCGTATGAAGATAAACTTTCTACATAACGTCTTTGTCCTTCTGCGTAAATTGTATCAAAAGCTAAAGATGATTTTCCAGACCCAGATAGGCCAGTTATCACAACTAATTTCTCTTTTGGAATTTCAAGAGAAACATTTTTCAGATTGTGTTCTTTAGCGCCTTTTACAACGATTTTTTTCAACATATTTTTAGTTTTAAAAAATAATCAGCTTATATTTATTATCTGATTATGGTATAATTTATAACTTTTAATAAATAAAAATCACATATTAACTTAAAATATTATGGCAGGAAGTTTAAATAAAGTACAATTAATAGGTCGTTTAGGCGCAGACCCTGACATAAAGCAAATGGTTAATGGCAAAAATGTAGCTAGATTAAGCATTGCTACCAGTCAATCATGGAAAGATAAGTCTAGTGGTGAGCGAAAAGAAAAAACTGAATGGCATAGAATTGTTATATTTAATGAAGGGTTGGTAAATGTAGTTCAGCAATATCTTAAAAAGGGTGCTAACGTATACGTTGAAGGCCAACTTAGCACAAGAAAATGGAAAGACGAAGCCACTGGACAGGATAAGTACTCTACAGAGGTAGTGCTTCAAGGATATAATTCTAGTTTAACTATGTTGGATAATAGAGGTGCGAAAAACGACGATGCTAATTTAGTAAAAGAAAATAAAAGCTCTTTACCAAATGATAATCTTAATCAAGATAACTCTGATTTAGATGATGAAATTCCATTTTAATATTCATGGATAAATCAACATTAGACCATAAATCATTTAAGCCAATATTTGTTCAAGATGAAATGAGCTCATCTTACTTGTCTTACGCGATGAGCGTAATTGTAAGTAGAGCGTTACCAGATGTTAGAGACGGTTTGAAACCGGTTCATAGAAGAATAATTTATGCAATGTATAAGGGAGGTTATGATTGGTCTAAACCCTTTAGAAAATCAGCTAGAATTGTTGGTGACGTAATAGGTAAATATCATCCTCATGGAGATCAATCTGTTTACGATGCATTGGTTAGACTTGTTCAAGATTTTTCAATGAGTCTACCATTAATTGCTGGTCAAGGTAATTTTGGTTCTATTGATGGAGATCCACCAGCTGCAATGCGATATACTGAAACTAAACTTGGAAAGATAGCCCAATTTTTAACAGAAGATCTTGAAAAAAATACAGTTAGCTACAGAAATAATTATGATGAAACTGAAAAAGAACCAGAGGTACTTCCTTCTCAATATCCAAATATTTTAGTTAATGGAGCTGGTGGAATCGCCGTCGGTATGGCAACAAGTATACCTCCTCATAATCTAGGTGAAATTATTAACGCAACAATTGCATACATTGAAAACAAAGAGATAACGATAAGTCAATTAATGAAACATGTTCCAGGACCTGATTTTCCTACTGGCGGAATAATAATCGGAAAAGATATATTAAAGCAAGGATACAACAAAGGCAGAGGATCTTTTAAAATTAGAGGTGAAATCGATTTAGAAGAAAAAAAAGGTAGCAGAGAAAGTTTAATAATTAAATCAATCCCATATCAAGTAAATAAATCAATTTTAATAGAGAGAATTGCTCAACTAGTTAGAGATAAAAAGATTGAAGGTATTAGAGATATTAGAGATGAGTCAAATAGAGAAGGAATAAGAGTAGTGCTTGAGTTAAGAAAGTCTGTAGAGCCTGAGACAATTAGAAGGCAGCTATATAAATTGACAAATATAGAAAACTCATTTGGATTTAATACGTTAGCAATTGTAAATAATAAACCAAAAATTTTAAATTTAAAAGAATTTATAACAGAATTTTTAAAATTCAGAGAAGATACAGTAGTAAAAAGAATTAAATTTGACTTAGCAAAAGCAGAGGAAAAAGCGCATAT
>CACOEA010000033.1 GCA_902626185.1 uncultured Pelagibacteraceae bacterium | reverse complement strand
AAATATAAGATAATTATATGCTCTAAAAGAATAAAAAAAGATAACAAATTAGTTGATAACACACCTTATTATGAAGAAAAAAAAGCTTATGCTAATTTTGTGAGCAATGACTATAAAAAGTTTTTTAATAAAAATTTGATTGATAGAAGTAAAGATAGGTTCCAAACTTATAAAATTATGGAAGAGAGCGAAATTACTGTTGGCACAATGTCAACTTTATTGAGGGAAAACCTTTTTCTTAGAAATAAGATTTTTGCATGTAACACTAGTAAAATTAATATTTATGATTTTCCCATAAAAGACTTTTTTTCATCAAGTCTTGATAGTTATGATCTTTTTGAAAAAAAAATTGATAATTTGATTAAAATGCCAAAAAAAAAATATTTTAATAATTTGGATAATAAGATTTATTATTTAACCGACAACAAAGTTTCACCAAGGAACAAAATTTATTCAATTATAGATAGAAAACTTAAAAAATCTTAGTAAACAATTTTTACTTAAGCTTTAATAGGTGGATACTCAATAATTACCTGATTTATCCACTGTTTTAAATTTTCAATTCTTTTTTTGCTAGAGGGATGTGTGCTTAAAAATGCTGGTGGTTCTTTACCTTTATTCTTTTCTGACATTCGCTGCCAAAGCTTTACCGACTCTCTTATATCATAACCAGCTAAAGAGGAAAAAATTAAACCTAAATAGTCTGCTTCGGTTTCCTGCTTTCTACCAAAAGGATTAAAAATACCTATTTTAAGTATATCCATGCCTGTATTTTGGCCAATCGCATTTCTTGTTTTACTTATTGCTCCTTGAAGAAAAATATCTGCAACCGTAGTACCTAAATTAATTGTCATTGCTTGACTAGCGCGTTCAACCGAGTGTTTAGCAACTGCATGAGCAATTTCATGGCCCATTACTATAGATAATGCATTGGTATTTTGTGTTATCTTTAGCAATCCAGTGTAAACAGCAATTTTACCTCCAGGCATACACCACGCATTAACAACTTTATCGTTATCAACTAGAACGTAATCCCAGCTAAAGTTTTTAGTGGGATCAACTTCACCTTTATTTATAAAAAATGTTTTGACAGCTACTTCAATTCTTTTACCAATCTCTCTTATCTCATTTAATTGTTTACCTTTATTAATTAATTTAGCTTTAAGTCGAAATTTTTCATATGCGTCTGCTGCCTGACGATTGATATTTGCCTCTGGGATTATTGACAATTGTTTTCTATCGGTAATAGGAACTGTTGAACAAGATGGAAGCATTAATGAACAACATCCACATCCAAATAAGCCAAGAAATTTTCTTCTATTTATGTTATACATTTATAGATTCATGATATTAAATAATAAATTACTAATTGCAATTTTTATATTGATATTAATTTTTATTATTTTTTCAAGCTATTCTTAAAATGGATAAAAATATAAAAAAAAAGTCATTTTTTGCCAAAATCAGAAATAATTTTATTGCCGGTATCGTAGCACTCATCCCTATAGGCGTTACTTTATATTTGACACTATTTATTATTAAATTATCAACAAAATTAATTCCTGAAGAAATAAATCCAAATAGTTATTTGCCTTTTGATATACCTGGCTTAGAAATTTTAATAGCTTTAGTTATAATTACATTTGTGGGGTGGATTTCTTTATCTTTCCTTGGAAAAAAATTTTTTGAAATATTTAACAGCGTATTAAAAAAAATTCCAATATTAAGAACTATTTATTCTGCGATAGGGCAGATGACACAAACATTTACTAAAAATGATAAGGACAAAAGTACTGTAGTGCTTTTAGAATACCCTAGAAAAGGTGTTTGGGCAGTAGGGTTTGCTACTAATGAGAATAAAGGAATAATATCTGAAAAGGTGAACAATGAATTAATAAATGTTTTTTTACCAACAACACCTAATCCAACAAGTGGATTTCTATTAATGGTTCCAAAAAAAGAGCTAATATTTTTAAATGGGGTAACTTTTGAAGAAGCATCAAAGTTTATTGTTTCTGCAGGAACAACGAATATAAATTAGTTTTATTCAAAGCAATATTAAAGATAATGTTTTACGAAAGAAAAAAAATATATAAATATTTATACTATCTTTTAGTTATAATTTATCTCGTAGTATTAGACGTTTGTTTAACAAATATTTATAAGTACGGTAAAAATTACTTAATAGGGGATTTAAGAATTAGTCATCCAAATTTTCATCATACATTGAAGTTAAACGCTGAGGGTGGTGGTTTTATAAGTGAAAAATATTACACAAATTCCTTAGGATTTAGAGATTTTCAAATAAGAGAAGTTGAAAAAGAAAAAAAAAACAAAAAGAGAATTTTACTTATGGGTGATTCATCAACTATGGGTTTATTCAATGATTATGAAGATTCTTATGCTGGAAAGATAACAAAGTATTTTGAAAAAAAAAATATTGAAGTTCTAAATGCATCAGTAACATCTTACTCCCCAATTATATATTTTAAAAAATTAGAATATCTTATTAATAAAGATAAATTAGAGTTTAGTAACTTATTTTTATTTATTGATATATCTGACACGTTTGATGATGTTTACCGCTACAAACTGAATGATTTTGGAAACGTTGTCGATCCTAAAACCACTTTTGAGAAAACTAATTTTGTTAACACCATTAAAAAATTGATAATTAATAATTCGACTTTTTTTTTATTTATATTAGACAGTGTTAACGATATTTTTTACCCTGATGATGACAATAGTTTTTTCGCAATTAATCATCAAAATAATCTTTGGAATATAGATGAAGATATATTTAATGAATACGGAAAAAAAGGTCTGGATTTAAATATCTTTTATCTTGATAAAATAAAGAATTTACTTGAGAGTAAAAACATTGATTTAAAAGTTGTTATTTACCCTTGGCCTGGAACTATTTATTATTATGGAAAAAAAACACCTTATGAAAAAAACTGGGAAGATTGGTCTCAGTACAATAATGTTCCTATTTATAATTTTGTAAGTCATTTTGATTATGTAAAAAATTTGAGCAAAAAAAATAGGTTAATAGTAATTGATAAATATTACCATAAATTAGATATGCATTTTAACCCTGAGGGTTCAGATTTATTTTTTAATAAAATAATAGGTTTCTTAGATGAAAATTAATCAATTTATAATTTCAGCTTTATCAAATAATTTTAAAAGAAAAGAATATCTATTTTGATCTAAAATTGACTGGTTTTTTTTAATATATTTTTCAGCAAGTTTAAATAAATCATCGTGTAAGACTGGGTCAGCAAATCTAAAATTTTTAATACCGCTTTGCTGATAACCGATTATGTCACCAAAACCTCTTAATTTTAAATCTTCCTCAGCTATAAAGAATCCGTCATCAGATGATTTCAAAATTTTAATTCTTTTTATAGCGTTTTTACTTAACCCCTCTTTAAATAACAAAATACAAGAGCCTTGTTTTTCTCCTCTACCAACCCTACCTCTAAGCTGGTGTAACTGTGCAAGCCCAAACTTATTGGCGTTTTCTATAATTATCAAATTAGCATTTGGAAAATCTATACCAACTTCAATTACTGTCGTAGATACCAAAATAGACAATTCTTTATTTAGAAATCTATTTAAAATTTTATCTTTCTCTACTTTATCCATTGATCCGTAAATTAAACCAACTTTATTTGGATATTTTTTGTTAATTAATTCATATTTTTTTTTTGCTGAAGAATAATCCATAAATTTAGACTCTTCTATTAAGGGGCAAACCCA
>CACOEA010000032.1 GCA_902626185.1 uncultured Pelagibacteraceae bacterium | reverse complement strand
AACTTACAATAAATTATAATAGAAGTAGACAAGCATCTATTACTAAAGAATTGATTGAAATTATTTCAGGAGCAGAAAGTCTATAACTATGACTAAAAAAGGAAAGATAACACAAATTATTGGCGCAGTAGTAGATGTAAATTTTGAAGGCGATTTACCAGAAATTTATACGGCCTTAGAAGTTGATAACTCAGGAAATAAATTAATATTAGAAGTAGCTCAACATCTAGGAGAAAATGACGTTCGTACAATAGCTATGGATGCCACAGAAGGATTAAAAAGAGGTGATGTAGTTCATAATACTGGTTCCCCTATTAGCGTACCAGTCGGGCCAGAGACACTTGGAAGAATTATTAATGTTGTAGGAGAATCAATAGATGAAAAAGGAAGCGTTAACACAAAAGAGAAATGGCCAATTCATAGATCTGCCCCTAAATTTACAGATCAAGCAACAGAAACAGAACAATTAGTAACAGGTATAAAAGTAATTGACCTTTTGGCACCTTATGCAAAAGGTGGAAAAATTGGGTTATTCGGTGGTGCTGGAGTAGGTAAAACAGTTACCATTATGGAATTAATCAATAATATTGCGAAAGCGCATGGTGGCTTTTCTGTTTTTGCAGGTGTTGGAGAAAGAACTAGAGAGGGAAATGATTTGTATCATGAGATGATCGAGTCGGGTGTAATCAAAACTGATGGCAAAGGATCTAAAGCTGCATTAGTTTATGGACAAATGAACGAGCCTCCTGGCGCAAGAGCAAGAGTGGCCTTGACAGGATTAACTGTAGCTGAATATTTTAGAGATAAAGAAGGACAGGACGTACTGTTCTTTGTTGATAACATATTTAGATTTACTCAAGCAGGCTCTGAAGTTTCAGCTCTTCTAGGAAGAATACCTTCTGCTGTTGGTTATCAACCAACATTAGCCACTGATATGGGTAATCTTCAAGAAAGAATTACGTCGACTGACAAAGGGTCCATCACTTCTGTACAAGCAATCTATGTCCCAGCGGACGATCTTACGGATCCTGCTCCAGCAACATCATTTTCACATTTGGATGCTACTACTGTACTATCAAGGCAAATTGCAGAAATAGGAATTTATCCTGCAGTAGATCCTTTAGACTCTACTTCTAGAATTTTAGATCCAAGAGTGGTAGGTGATGATCACTACAGAGTTGCTAGAGATGTGCAAAGAATTTTGCAAGCTTACAAATCTTTACAGGATATAATTGCAATATTAGGAATGGACGAATTATCAGAAGAAGATAAGTTAACTGTAGCAAGAGCGAGAAAAATTCAGAGATTTTTATCTCAACCTTTTTTTGTAGCAGAGGTATTCACTGGGTCTCCAGGAAAGCTTGTTGATTTGGATTCAACCATCAAAGGTTTTGACGCAATATGTAAAGGAGAATATGATCACTTACCAGAAGCCGCGTTTTACATGGTTGGAGGCATTGAAGAGGTCGTAGAAAAAGCTGAAAAAATGTCCAAAGACAATAAAAATTAATGGAAAAAAATTTTGCAGTTGAAATAATAAGTCCCGACCGTACAGTTTTTAAATCGAATACAGTTGAGGTTATAATACCGTCTTTTGAAGGAGAAATGGGAATTCTAAAAAATCACGTACCTCTTATCACATTTTTAAGACCAGGTATTATAACTATTAACAAAGAAAATGAGAAAGTAGAATTTTTTACTGAAGATGGGACAGTAGAATTTGTAGAAAATAATTTATTAATTTTATCCTCTTCAATAACAAAAATCAGTAATTTAAAAAAAGATCGAATAGAAAGTATTATAAAAGCATCTCAAGAAAAAATTAATAACCAAAGTATAAGTGATAAAGAAAAATACTTACTTTCTTATAAAATTGAAACATTAAAATCAATTAATCAATAAATTTTTTAAGCTCATTTTCGAGAATAACATAAACCTTTTTTTTAAAGTCAACTATTACATTAGGCAATTGTTCAATTTTAATCCACTTCCATTCTATGAATTCAGGATGTTTAGTGTTTAGATTTATTTCATCTTCATTTCCAGTGAACCTTACAATAAACCACTTTTGTTTTTGTCCTCTATATTTTCCCTTCCAAATTCTTCCCAAAAGATTGCTTGGAAGTTCATAGGATAACCAATTATCTAATTCCTTCAAAACTTTTATACTTGTAATGCTTGTTTCTTCATACAATTCTCTCTTCATTGCTTTCAATAAATCCTCGTCTTTTTCAACACCACCCTGCGGCATTTGCCATTTATTAATCGGGTTATCTTTTCGCTTTCCAACAAAAACAAGATTATTATTATTTAAAACTATTGCTCCTACCCCAATTCTAAGTGGAAGATTGCTATTTATCATTATTATTAAGAATTAAACAAACTTAATGCATAATTCAACTGATTGTCTTCTTTAGTATTCATTTTAAAATTTTTTTCACTTTCCTCTATCAAAATATCAGGAGTTACTCCAACTTCAGAAATAGAGTCACCTGAAGGCAAATAATATTTCGAAATGGTAAGTCTCATACCACCACCATTTCTAAGTGGAATTATGGATTGAACAGAACCTTTACCATAAGAGTTTTCACCTAAAATAATTGCTCTTTTATGATCTTTAAGCGCTCCAGCAAAAATCTCAGACGCAGAGGCTGATCCATTATTAATCAAGACTATTATTGGTTTCCCTTTAATTTGATCTCCTTTTTTGGCAAAAAATTTCCTTGTTTCAGAGGCGTTACGCCCTTTTGTTGAAACAATTTCTCCTCCATTGAGAAAAAAATCAGTTATATTAATTGCTTGTGTTAAAAGTCCCCCAGGATTATTTCTTAAATCTAATATATATCCGTTAATCTTTGAATTTTTTTCGTACTTTTTCACAATGTTTAAAAATTGTTTATCACTGTTCTCATTAAAAGATTTTAGTCTTATGTATCCAAGGTTTTTTTCTCTTCCTAAAATTTCTGAATTAACTGATTTAACCTCAATTATTTTTCTTATTATTTTAAATTTTAAGGGTTTCTTAATATCTTTTCTTCTTACAGTTAATTCTATAGAGGTGCCTACGGGTCCTCTCATTAACTTCACTGCTTCCATTAAAGACTTACCTTGAACTTGTTCATTACCAATTTTAATTATAAAATCTCCAGCTTTAATACCTGCCTTGGCTGCAGGTGTATCATCTATTGGTGAAATCACTTTAACAACACCAGCTTCCATACCAATTTCAATTCCAAGTCCGCCAAATTCACCACGAGTATCAGTTTGCATTTCCTTGAATAACTCAGGGCTCATATATGCAGAATAAGGATCAAGCGATTGAAGAACACCATTTATTGCTGAGTCCATCATTTCAGACTGGTCTACTTCATCAACATAATCTTTTTTTATATTCTCAAGAACTTCTCCAAAAAGATCAATTTTTTTATAAATATCTTCTTTTGCTTGGGAGTAATTAAAATCCAAATTAGAAATTATGAAAATTAAAATAAATATTTTTTTCATAATATTGCTTTTTCTTTAGGTATTTCTTCTGACCACATTTTTTCTAAATCATAGAAATTTCTTTTTTCCGGATGGAAAATATGAACTATAATATCGCTTGTATCTACTAATTTCCAATCATTGGACTCTCTTCCTTCAATACGACAATTTTCTAAACCCTTCTTTTTAAGTTCAGCTACCAGTATTTCTGAAAGTGCTTGTAAATGCCTTGAAGATGTTCCAGATGCTATTATCATATAGTCAGCGATATAAGATTTATTTTTAAGATCTATGGATGTTATATCTCTAGCTTTGTTACTATCTAAAATTTTTTCAATTA
>CACOEA010000031.1 GCA_902626185.1 uncultured Pelagibacteraceae bacterium | reverse complement strand
TCATGACCTCAAAAAATTCATTCAAGCCATCTAAATTATTTTTTTCTTCTGCATCACTCAATATTTTTTCAACAATATGGTTTCTTGGTATTAAAAGTGGATTTGCATTTTTCATTATTTCATGAGAATTAGTCAAGGTATTATTGTTTAATTCTGCACGTTTCTCCCATTTTTTTTTCCAAATCAAAAAATCTTTATCTTTAAAGATTTCGTTTTTAACTGATAATTTATCCATTAGACTGCAAAAAGTATTTGTATAATCAGCTTTATTCTTATGCATCCAAGTTAATAAATCTAATATTAGGTTTTGATCGTTTACATCACTACCTAATAATCCTAATTTTTTTTTCATCATATCAAGCCAACTTTTTTTATATTTTTCTTTAAAAGAATTCATTACTTCAGAGGCAATTTCTAATCCTAAGTTTTCATTTTCATTAATTAAAGGTATCAAAGACTCAGCAAATCTCTCTAAATTCCATTTAGCAATTGCTGGCTGATTGTAGTAAGCATAACGACCATGAAGATCTATAGAACTGAACACTGTTTTTGGGTCATATGTGTCCATAAAGGCACAAGGACCATAATCAATTGTTTCTCCAGAGATAGTCATGTTATCAGTGTTCATTACACCATGAATAAAACCAACTCTCATCCAATTAATAATCAAATTTATTTGTTTTTCGACAACTATCTTTAATAATTCTGTAGCAGGTGATTTAGCATTTTTAATATGAGGATAGTGTCTGTGGATAGTATAATTAAATAATTTTTTTAAATTATCTCGATCTTTTGTAATCAAAGCATATTGAAAAGTTCCGACACGTATATGACTTGATGCTACCCGAGTTAGAACTGCTCCTTTTAATTTTGTTTCACGAATTACATCCTCACCAGTTTTGACCACAGCTAAACTTCTTGTTGTTGGAATACCTAAGCTGTTCATTGACTCACTTATTATGTATTCCCTTAACATTGGACCCAAACCAGCTCTACCATCGGCATTTCTAGAGTATGGCGTCGGTCCAGACCCTTTAAACTGAATATCAAATCTTTTTTTATTTTGGGTTATATGCTCCCCAAGCAAGTGAGCTCGTCCATCTCCGAGCACTGTAAAGTGTCCAAATTGATGACCAGCATATGCTTGTGAAATAGTTTCAGCTCCATGGGGTAATTTGTTACCAGAAAATATCAATGCGATTTCATTATCATCAATATTAGAAAAATCTAAACCAATCTCTTTTGATAAACCTTGATTAAAAATTACAGTTTTTGGTTTTTTAACAGGAGTTGGTTTTATTTTTGTTAATAAACTATCAGGAAGTTTCGCGTAGGTATTATCAAACTTCCATCCAATTTGTTTCTCAGACATACTATTTTAAGGGCGTTCTGTTGCTAGGTGCCCTTAGCCCCAATTATACTTAACCTTTAAACAGATCTAAAGCTTTTTTTAAAAGTTCTTCAGATTTTGCATGGTTACCACTGGAATGAGCTGCCATACCTTCATCATGTAGCTTTTGAGCTGCTTTAATTTTAGCATCAACTTTTCCAGCTAACATTGGGCAAGAGCCAGCAAATGATGCACTAGAGAAAAGACAAAATACTAAAATGATTAATGTTTTTTTCATTTTATTTTCCTTTTGTTAAAAACCCATATTTGACCAATTATCTTTATCTTGAAACTTTTTGAGTTCTTTTTTTGTTATTGGCCTAAAAAGAATGTAAAAAATTGTCATGGTCAATCCTATGAGTATTAAAGTTTTCATAATGAATATTTAATTATTAAATGAAAAATGTAACTGCGACTTAATATAATGCTAGGGGCGTTCTGTTGCCAGGTGCCCCAAACCCCGTAACTTAATTAACTAAGTTAATTAAGCAGCAAGTGCGTAACTTTCGTTAGCATTTGTATATTGGCCCGTTACGTCGGAACCATCTCGTACGAAAGAATAGCTTTTAGACATCCGTCGATCCTAATTCACCCCCATAAGTTGTAAATGGTGGAGGTGGTGGGTACTGCCCCCACGTCCGTAATGTTTATTACGAAATTCGTTTATCGTCATAGTTGGAAAACCAACACTATTAATATAAAACTCTTTGAGAGAGATTCAATAAATTTATTCATAATGAAGTTAACGCCTGAACAAAAACAAGAGATTTCAGATCAACAATCTCAAAAAAATGAAACTAAGAGAGTAACATCACCTGAGCTAGAAAAAATTCTCTATGAGGCAATTCCAGTTTTAGATCATGGATTTGTAAGAGTAGTTGATTATATGGGAGACGATACGTCCATAGTTCAGTCTGCAAGAGTTTCATATGGGAAAGGAACAAAAAAAGTATCAACCGATGAAGGTTTAATTAAATACCTTATGAGACATTGGCATTCTACACCTTTTGAAATGTGTGAAATAAAGTATCATGTTAAACTTCCAATATTCATTGCTCGTCAATGGATCCGGCACAGAACAGCAAATGTGAACGAATACTCTGCAAGATACTCTATACTTGATAAAGAATTTTATATTCCTGCAAAAGAACAACTATCTGCTCAGTCAATTTCTAATAGACAAGGTAGAGGTGATTTAATTACTGGAGATCAAGCAGATGAAGTATTAAAAATTTTGAAAGATGATGCGACAAGAACTTATTCAAATTACGAAACAATGCTCAATGAAAGATTTGATGGCACCGTTATTGATGAAAAGAAAGCAGGATTAGCAAGAGAATTAGCTAGAATGAATTTGACTTTAAATTCTTACACTCAATGGTATTGGAAGACAGATCTATTAAATTTACTAAATTTTTTATTTTTAAGAGCTGATAGCCATGCTCAATATGAAATTAGAGTTTATGCGGAAACAATGCTTGATACGGTGAAAAAATGGGTACCGATTACACACGCTGCATTTTTAGATTATAGAGTAGGCGCTGTCCACGTTTCAGCTAAAGGGAAAAAGGTAGTCCAAAAAATGGTGAGAGGTGAAAAAGTAAGTCATGAAAGTTCAGGGCTTTCAAAAAGAGAATGGAATGAGCTTATGACTTCGTTTGGATTCACTGATAAAATTGTATAATTTTTTCTGCAATTGATTTAAAAATTTTTGAAATCTCATGATCAGGATTTGAATGAGTTAAAGGATCTCCATTATCAGCTGAATTTCTCAAATCTTGATTTAAAGGAATTTTTCCTAAAAAATCTTTATTGAATTCTTTTGCAGTTTTTTCTACTCCACCTTCTCCGAAAATTTTATATTGTTTACCATCATCACCTTCAAAATAACTCATGTTATCAATTAGCCCTAATACTTTTACTCCTGTTTTATCAAACATTTGTATTCCTCGTTTAACATCTAATAAGGCTAAGTCTTGTGGCGTTGAAACTATTATTGCAGCATCAATTTTAATTTCTTGAGCAAAAGTTAGTTGAGTGTCACCTGTGCCAGGAGGCATATCAATAATAATTAAATCTCTATCTTTCCATAAAACTTTTTGCGTCATAGTTTTAAGTGCGCTAATTACCATCGGGCCTCTCCATATCATAGGCGTTTGTTCATCTACTAAAAAACCCATGGACATGCATTGCGCATTAAATTTTTCAAGTGGAATCATAGCTTTACCATCTTCACTTTTTGGTTTTTCATTTAGGTTAATTAACTTTGGTAATGAAGGACCATAAATATCGGCATCTAGTATTCCAATTTTCAAACCTAAATTTTGTAATGCAAATGCTAAATTTACTGCAACTGTTGACTTTCCAACTCCTCCTTTGGCACTAGATACTAACAATGTATGCTTTGTCCCATTTATAGGATTTTTAACAAATTGCTTTTGCTTGAGCCTTTCCTTAATTGAACGGTCAAATTCCTCTTTTTTACTGGTCATAATATCGCTGTTACTTAACTTGTTTTTGATCAAAAAGTCACTATATAAAGTGTCATGAGCTTTAAAGACCAAATGTTCAAAAATCAATCACCATGGGGTTCTCCGCCACCAGGAGGCTCAGGCAATGGAAATGGTTCCGGCACTAGAAGAGAACCACCTAATATTGACGATATAATAAAAAATTTTCAAAAAACTATAAATAAATTTGGCGGGGGAAAATCTGGAGGATCTAGACCTATCGTCCTTGGGATTTTAATTATTTTATTTTTATACGTCGCAAGTGGACTTTATAGAGTATTACCAGATGAACAAGGTGTAGTTTTACGTTTTGGAAAATATGTTCATACTACACAACCAGGTTTGCATTATCATTTCCCTACGCCTTTCGAAAGAGTCTTAACACCAAAGGTTACAAAAGTTAATAGAGTTGACGTTGGCTTTAGACCAGCTAGTGATACTGGAAGATCTTCAGGAGTTGGAAATGTTCCAGAAGAAAGCCTGATGTTAACTGGTGATGAAAATATTGTAGATATCAACTACTCAGTATTTTGGGTTATCAAAGACGCTCAAAAATTTTTATTTAATATTCAGAGCCCAGTAGAAACGGTTAAAGCAACTTCAGAGACTGCTATGAGAGAAGTTATTGCTAAAAATGAAA
>CACOEA010000030.1 GCA_902626185.1 uncultured Pelagibacteraceae bacterium | reverse complement strand
AAGAGATTAAAGATAGAGTAAAAAATGACAAAGTAATTTGTGCTTTATCAGGAGGTGTTGACAGTAGTGTTGTTGCTTTATTGATCAACAAAGCTATTAAAAAAAATCTTATTTGTATAATGGTAGACACAGGTTTAATGCGAAAGAATGAATTTAAACATACATACAATATCTTTAAAAAACATTATAAGCTTAATGTAAAATTAATAGACGCTTCAAAGATATACTTTAAAGAATTAAAGAATATTTATGATCCTGAAAAAAAACGAAAAATTATTGGTAAAATATTCATTAAAATCTTCGAAAAAGAGGCAAAAAGACATAAAAATATCAAGTATCTTGCTCAAGGAACCTTATATCCTGATGTAATAGAAAGTCAGTCGACCACTGGCAGCCAAACATCTAAAATAAAGTCGCATCACAATGTTGGCGGTCTTCCAAAAAAGATGAATCTTAAACTAGTAGAACCTCTTAAAGAATTTTTTAAAGATGAAGTAAGGATGTTGGGAAAATCTTTAGGCCTAATAAATCAAATTAGAAACAAACACCCATTTCCAGGCCCAGGGTTAGCTATAAGAATAATAGGAAAAATTACACCTAAAAAAATTAAGATTCTTCAAGAAGCTGATCATATTTTTATAAAAGAACTTATTAAGAATAAACTTTACGATCAAATTTGGCAAGCATATGCAGGCTTATTGCCAATGAAGACTGTTGGAGTGATGGGAGACTCAAGAACATATGAATACACTTGTTTACTTAGAGCAGTAGTGTCTGAAGATGGAATGACAGCTGATTATTTTAATTTCCCGAAGGATTTTTTAGACAAAATTTCTAACAAAATTGTTAATGGCGTACCTGGGATAAATAGAGTAGTCTATGATATAACTTCAAAACCACCCAGTACAATTGAATTAGAATAATGATAAAAAAAATTAATCAAATAATAAAAAAAAAAAGTTTTAAAAAGATTGTTTGTTTAACAGCGTACTCAAAAAATATATCTAAGATATTAGACAAGCATTGTGACATAACATTAGTTGGAGATTCGTTAGCAAACGTTTTATACGGAATGAAAAATACTCATTCTATATCCTTATCAACAATTATTGAACATAGCATAAGTGTTAAAAAAGGTATAAAAAAATCTTTAATGGTTGTAGACATGCCAAAGGGCTCATATCAAAATCCATTACAAGCAAAAAGAAATGCAAAATTGATAGTTAAAAAAACAAAATGTGATGCTGTAAAAATTGAGAGTAATAATAAAAATTTTAAAATTATTAAAGAAATTATAAAAGCTAATATCCCAGTCATGGGTCATATTGGTTATACGCCTCAATTTAAAAATAATTTTAAGGTAGAAGGTAAAAATAAAAAAGAAATTAAAAGATTAATAGGGGAGGCAAAATCTATCGAAAGAGCAGGTGCATTCTCAATTGTTTTGGAATGCTTAACACCAGATACTGCTAAAATAATAACAAATTTACTCAGAATACCAACTATTGGAATTGGATCATCTTCTTATTGTGACGGACAAATACTTGTTACAGATGATATGCTTGGCTTGAGTGGATTTTATCCAAAATTTGTAAAAAAATACATAAACCTTAACTCATTAATTGAAAAAGCTGTAAAAAAATATAGTAAAGATGTAAAAGCAAAAAGATTTCCTAATAACAAAAATTTTTTATATGGAAAATGAAAATATAGATAAGGCTACTTTTTCTGAAAAAACACTAAATTTTCTGAAAGAAAATAAAAAAAAGATTATTACGGGACTAATTATTTTAATAATAGGAACACTTTGTTATTTAGGGCTAACTATTCTAGATAACAAAAAAAACAAAGAGATTTCTGAAAAATATATCAATGCTGGAATTTATTTAACATCAAAAGATTTTAGTAATTCTAAAAAGATTTATAAAGAAATAATTTTAAGTAAAAATAAATTCTATTCTCCCTTAGCTTTAAATAACATAATTGAAAACGATCTTGAGAAAGATAATAATGAAGTTTTAAAACTCTTCAAAATAGTTGAAGATATAAACATGGAAAATGAATTTAAAGATTTAGTAATATTAAAAAAAGCCCTTTATTTGATAAAGATAAACAAGGATGATGAGGGAAAAAAATTACTGAAGGAAATTATTTCAAGGAAGTCAACTTGGAGCGAATTAGCTTTAGAAATTTCAAAATAGATGTTTAGTTTAAGCAAATGAGAATTCTAAGTATATTAATATTCGTTTTGTCACTCTCAAACTGTTCTTTCGATGATAAGACTGGAATTTGGAAAAACTCCAATGAGATTTCTAAAAAGAATAAAAATGAACTTTCAGACTTCAAAAAAATTTACACAGAACAAAAATTATTTAGTGAAATAATCTACCCTAAAAAAAACACACAAGTAAGTTTAGACAATATTAAGGAGAACATAAAGTGGAATGATGAATTTTATCAAGGTTCCAACAATTTAGAAAATTTTAATTACGAAGAATTTAATAAGATTGTTTTTAAAAGCAAAAAGCTGAGCAAATATCAAATAGGAAAAAAAATCCTGTTTGACGGAAAAAACGCCATATTTACTGATGAAAAAGGCAATATTTTTGTTTACTCGATTAATCTTCGAGAGATCATCTTTAAGTATAATTTTTACAAAAAAAAATTTAAAAAAATAAAAAAAAAACTTCACATTAAAACTGAAAAAAATATTATTTATGTCGCTGACAATCTTGGTTATCTCTATTCTTTAAATTATGAAATGAAAAAATTAGTGTGGGCAAAAAATTTTAAAATACCTTTAAGATCTAATATTAAAATAATTAAAAATAAACTTATGTTTGCTGACTCAGATAATTCATTATATTTTATTGATAAATTTACTGGTGAAAAAATAAAGTCTTTACCAACTGAAGGCGCTCTAATAAAAAATGAATTTATAAATTCTTTAGCTATAAAAGATGATACTTTATTTTTTCTTAATACTTTTGGATCAATTTATTCAATCAATAGCAAAAATATTAAAATAAATTGGTTTATAAATATTAATCCTAATTCAGAGGTAGCTGCTAATAATTTATTTAATTCTAAACCTTTAGTGTTAAAAGGAGACAAAATTTATATTTTAACAGATAGAAAGCTACATATTTTCAACATATTAAACGGAATAAAAATTTCAGAATTTCCCCTTTCGTCAAGTACCACTCCTTTAATTTCAAAAAAATTCTTATTTTTAATAACCAAGCAAGATCTACTTATTTGTATTGATACGATTAAAGGAGAGATAATTTATTCAATTGATGTAAAAGATGAAATAGCAAAATATTTGAATTCAAAAAAGAAACCAATTTATGTTAAAACTATTTCATTTTTAAATAATAAATTATACGTTTTTTTGAATAATTCTTTCTATGTTAAATTTACTTCAAATGGAAAATTAGACGGTATTAATAAGTTACAATCAAAAATAAATTCAGATCTAATTTTTGTTAACGGAAAAATTATATACATTAACAAAAAAAACAGGTTAGTAGCTGTTGATTAGTTATTAGATTTACCACTAAGAAGTGATAATTGAGTTATTTTTGTTTCACCTAAGTTGTCTTCTGGTTTTATAGGATATTCTCCAGTAAAATAATGATCACTAAATTGCGGATATAAACTATTTCTTTCTCCTTTTCCAAGAGCCTTATATAAGCCCTTCAAACTTAAAAATTTTAGAGATTTTGCTTTGATATATTTGCATATTTCTTGATTAGATTTTTCATTTGCTAAAAGTTCCTTTTTAGTTGGCATGTCCACTCCGTAAAAGTCTGGGAATCTAATCTCTGGACAAGCAATTCGCACGTGGACCTCTTTTGCTCCTGCCTCATAAAGCATTTTTACAATTTTATGGCAAGTTGTTCCTCTAACCAAAGAGTCATCAATTAAAATAATAGATTTGTTCTTCACTATAGTTTTTGTAGGGCTTAATTTTAGCTTTACCCCTAAACTTCTTATATTTTGAGTTGGTTCAATAAAAGTTCGTCCTACGTAATGATTTCTAATTAATCCTAATTCAAATTTAATTTTCGAATGTTCTGCAAATCCTAGTGCTGATGGAACTCCAGAATCAGGAACTGGAACGACCATATCTGCATCAACAGAAGCCTCTTTAGCTAATTCAGAGCCAAAATTTTTTCTATATTCGTAAGCACATTTGCCATCAACTATACTATCAGGTCTGGCAAAATAAATATATTCGAAGACACAAGGTCTAGCTTTTTGTTTAGGAAATGGTTTGATGCTGTGAATTTTGTCATTTTCTATAAATACGATTTCTCCATTTTCTACTTCTCTTATAAAAGTTGCACCTACAATATCCAATGCACACGTTTCGGATGATAAAATGTAAGAACCTTTTAATTTTCCTATTACAAGTGGCCTAATACCAAATGGATCTCTAACTCCTATTAATTTTTTATTTGTCATCATTACCAGAGAGTAACCACCTTTTATCTGAAAAAGTGCATCTATTAGTTTGTCTACTATTTTTTCTCTTTTGGATTTTGCAATTAATTGCACTATTGTCTCAGTATCACTAGTTGTTCTAAAGATAGCTCCTTCTTTAACTAAGGTTTCCCTTAATAGAAGTGCATTAGTTAAGTTACCGTTATGAGCTACGCTTAAGCCACCCATATATAAATCTGCAA
>CACOEA010000029.1 GCA_902626185.1 uncultured Pelagibacteraceae bacterium | reverse complement strand
TAAAAAAGGGTGAATTTAAAAACATACAAAAAGGAACATCAGAAATAATAATTGCAAATAATCTACTTAAATTTGATTTTGAGATTAACGATGAACAGCTATCACTCACCAACGCCCATGTTAAAAATAAAGATCTAACTGCAAATTTTAGTAGTATTATTAAATTTAGTCCTTTTTTTAGAATTTATTCTGATATTGAAGTAAAAGAAATCAGTGAAGAATTTTTTAATAAAATTGATCTCAATAGTTTAATATTTAAAAATAAAGCATTAGTTAAAAAATTAAATATTAAAAATACAATAAAATATAAATCTAAAAAATTTGAATTAAATTTGGTCGATAATTTTTCATCTAATTTAAACTTAGCTTATGGCCGACTTACATTTCAAGATAAGACTTTGGTACCTGGTGGAAAAAATACTTGTGAAGGGGAAATTAATTTAATCGAAGAATTCCCAAGATTAAATTTTATTTGCAAATTAAGAATATCAAATATTAAAAAATTTTTAAAAAAATTCTCAATTAGAAAAAATTTTGAAAAAGACAATCTGAGTCTATATTACGAAGGTTCATTAAATTTGATTAGTAAAAAGATAAATTTTAAAGAGATTGCACTGGATAATTCTCCAAAAAATAAAAAGGAGGATTTAAAATATTTTAAAGATACTTTTGAGAGAATATTATTTGATGAAGACTTTTTTGGAATATTTAAAGAAACAAAAATAAAAGAATTTATTTTGGAAATTATTTAACTTTATTTTGGTTTAATCATTTCTTTAGGATTCATAATTTTATCATATTCTTTCTCATTAATTAATCCAGCTTTAATCACCTCTTCCCTCAAAGTCGTTCCTTTTTTATGCGCTGCCTTGGCAATATTAGCTGCTTTATCGTATCCGATTTTCGGAGCTAAAGCAGTCACCAACATTAAAGAATTGTCTAAAAGGTATTTAATTCTTTTTTTGTCGGCTTTAATTCCTTTTACACAATATTTGCTGAATGTTTTTGCAGAGTCGCTCATAATTTCGATAGACTGAAGAATATTATGAATAATAAGTGGCTTAAAAACATTTAATTCGAAATGTCCATGCGATCCAGCCATGGTAATACCATTATGATTTCCAATTACTTTTACGCATACCATTGTTACTGCTTCTGATTGAGTTGGGTTTACCTTTCCGGGCATAATAGATGATCCTGGTTCATTTGCAGGTAATATTAATTCACCATACCCTGCTCTTGGACCCGATCCAAGAAATCTAATATCATTAGCAATTTTCATAAGACAAACTGCAGCAGTGTTTAATGTGCCTGAAAAATTTACTATTTCATCGTGTGCAGCTAATGCTGAAAATTTATTAATTGCAGGCTTAAAGGGTAACTTAGTTATTTTACTTATCTCTTTAACAATTTTTTTGTCAAAATTTTTCTTAGTATTCAACCCGGTGCCAACAGCAGTGCCACCTTGAGCTAAATGATAGATTTCTTTTAAAGCATTTTCAATTCTTTCAATACATTTTTTAAGCTGATAATGATAACCTGAAAATTCTTGACCTAATGACAAAGGTGTAGCATCTTGCAAATGAGTTCTTCCAACTTTAATAATGTTTTTAAATTCTCTAGATTTTTTGGCTAGCTCACTTTCTAATAATTTTAAAGAGGGCAATAGTTTTTCTTTAGACTTTATTGCAATAGCTATATGCATTGCAGTTGGAAAAACATCATTAGTAGATTGAGATTTATTAACATGATCATTCGGATGTACAGGTTTTTTAGAACCCATTTTTCCTCCCATTAATTCGATTGCTCTATTTGCTATCACTTCATTAACGTTCATGTTAGTTTGGGTGCCCGAGCCTGTTTGCCAAACCTTTAGAGGAAAATGTTTATCTAGCTTTCCATTAATAACTTCATCTGCAGCTTTTATAATATACTTGCTCAATTTAGGATTTAAATCCCCATTTTTTGAGTTTATTTTGGCAGCAGCTTTTTTAATAATTGCAATTGAATGAATTACTGCTGGCCTAACAAGAAAATCACCAATATTAAAATATTTATTAGATCTTTCAGTTGAAGCACCCCAATACTTATCACCAGGTACTTTAATTTTTCCAATACTATCAAATTCAGATCTATATTTCATAAATGATTCTTCCTATAATACACTCTATTTTAGTATAGACAAATTAGAATTGAGGTTAATATGAGCAATTATCAAAAAGTTAAAAAGTTTATGCAAACTTTTGGCCAAGAAGTTAAAAACACGCCAGCTTTTCCAAATGAGAAAATTACAAAGCTTAGAATAAGTTTAATTGAGGAAGAGTTATCTGAGTTAAAAGTTGCTATTGAAGATAGAAATATGGTTGAAGTAGCTGATGCTCTTACAGATATTCTATACGTAACTTATGGGGCTGGTCACGCATTTGGTATTAATTTGGACAAATGTTTTGAAGAGGTTCAAAATTCAAATATGAGTAAATTGGATAAACATGGCAAACCTATTTATGATAACAATGGAAAGGTCATGAAAGGCCCAAATTATTTCGAACCAAATATAAAAAAACATCTAGCTTGAGATCATGAAAGAAAATCATTTCTGGATATTAGTAGGTATATCAATTGGACTACTTATTTATTTAGGGGATAAATATATTTTTTAAAAATTATGTTCCCCTGAAAAGTTCCCGGATAAAATATTTCCGTGAACAGAGTATGCTGTAAGATCTGGTCTATTACATTTTGCTACATACCAGCAAAATTCAATTTTATCAGAAGTTTTCATTATTTCATTAGCGCTTAAAATTACAGACTCATTTGGTTTTAATTTCTTCTGAACTGACTTAAAAAGTCCATCTGAATTATAAAAATCAATTGATAAATTATCAGCATCTTTCTCCGGGGAAGCAAAACAAAATCCAATTTTACTATTATAGTTTTTGTGATTTATAAATTGGCCCCAAGCAAAACCTGTTTTCTTTTTTGGAACAAACATTTTATCATTATACAAAGATACGTTAATTGAACAATTTAAAGGATTTACATTTGATTTTTGACCATAAATTAATTGATGGCTTAATCTTGTAGGTATATTTTTACCTAAGCTATTAGCAATTAACGTAAAGGCACTAATGTCTTTAAGTTTTTTCGAGTCTACAAATTCGTTAACATTAATACTTAAAGGTGATTTTGAATTTGAGGAAAACTTTATTTTTGGTGAATAGAATGATGTATTTTTATTTATTAATTTTAACTGTATATTTAATTTACAAGGACTAAAAATTGGGTACATGACTATTTTATTTATGGAATTCGATAGATATGGATATGTCCGATAGCTTTTAGTAGATGAAAAATATTCTTTATTTTTAGACACATCATAGTATGAATGATTAGCGCTAAATGCTTTTGTCTTTTTATTTATTTTACCAGCAAAAAGTCTTCCAAAAAATAAATTTTGCTTAGGTTGTTTTATTCTTACTGTACCTCCATTAAGTTTTTTCTTGAAGATTTTTGAAAGATAAAAAGATTTAAAAGATAGTCTTGGAACACTAACTTTCAAATTTTTTGTAATTTTTTTTTTATCTTTTTCGTAACTAAGTTTTAAAAATTTATTATCTATGGAACTTATTCCTGAGGATAAATTAAAGAATGTGTCATATTTAGATGTGATATTTACATCAAATGATGCTTCTGAAACTTGAGTTTTGTTTATTTGATCGTCTTCGAAAATATCATTTATTACACGATTGTAAGAGTGAACCACATTACAAAAATCTTTCCCTTGATGACTAATTATTACAGCAGGGAAAGGAATAAATAAATTTTTTTCAGAAAAAAATTCTATTAAATAATTTTTTGCTTTGAAACCTTTGAATATTTCACTTAAATTTATTGAATAAACTATTGGAGCGTTAATTTCTATTGTAGAAGAATCTAGTAATTCACCGTTAGCTCCAATGGCACTTATCTTTAATGCTACAGACTTGTAATTTCTTTTAATTAAAAAATGGTTAACAAAACCAATCCATGTATCTGCATTCGGAAGTTCTGGAGCAATCAAGGATGATCTGTGCACAGTGTTTTTGTTAGGTTGTGCGTGATACTTAATTCTATCTCTTTGAACTTTATGATAATCTTTCATATTTTTCTAAAAACAGTATATATATAATAAAATTTAAATTAGCATAACATAATAAAAAAAACTGAAACCTGCAACCAAATATGAAAACTGATCAAAATAAGATTTACGACATGTTTTTAAAAGAAACAAATGTAGATCGATTACAAAAAGTTTTATCAAAATATGAACTATTTAAAAAGGTTATCCACGTGCCAGGAGACATCTGTGAATGTGGTGTATTCAAGGGATCTGGAATTTTTACTTGGGTAAAATTATTAAAACTATTTAAACCAAATAATAATTTTAAAGTAGTAGGGTTCGATTTTTTTGGAAGTAAAGTTAAAACCAAATCCAAATTTAAAACTGATCAAAAGGTAATTAAATGGCACAAGTCTGGTGCAATTACTCAAAAAGAATTATTAAGAAAATGTAAAGAGTGGGATTTTAAAAATTTAAAACTTTATGCTGGAGATGTAAAAAAGACGACTAAAAAATATGCGAATGAAAATTTCGGATCTAGGATTGCTTTATTATATTTAGACGTTGATAATTATGATGGCACTTTAGAAATTTTAAAAAATTTATATAAAAAAATGGCCAAAGGAGGTATAATTGTTTTTGATGAATATGCTTTACAAGGGCATGGTGAATCAGATGCGGTAGATGAATTTTTTAAGAACAAGAAGATCAAACTGAAGTCATTTAGCTGGGCTAATTCTCCTACTGCATATGCAGTTATAAAATAAATTATATAATTTATTTGTATTTAATTTTTCCAACTTATTTAGTAATATTAATCGTATGGTTGATAATGATAAGATTATAGAAAATATTAAAAATAGAATATCAGTTAAGGCGGATCCATTTCCTTATTTTTTCTTAAATAATTTCTTGCCTCTAGAAATTGTAAAAAAGGCAGAAAATGAGTTTGTACAGTTTAGCCAGTTACATGATGCAGGAAATGCGAGGTATCAAAAAACTAAACTCGTTTTCAATCAATACGAAAAAATGCCATCGACCATTAAAGAAATAATTAAGATTTTATATAGTGAAAAATTTTTAAATATTTTAGAGAAAAAATTTAATTTAACTAATTTAGAGCCAGACTGGTCTTTGACTGGGGGCGGCATGCACCAATCTT
>CACOEA010000028.1 GCA_902626185.1 uncultured Pelagibacteraceae bacterium | reverse complement strand
GCAATATTCAATCAGCTTCATATATTGACCAAGATGATCATCAAGAAATTAAAACAAGAATTAACCATTTATTTCCTAATTGTAGAAGCTATCAAAAAGTAAAAAACGTTTTAAGTTCAAATAGCAGAGGTATTTTTCAAGGCAAAATTTATGTTAATGACATTGCTCAAAAAACTAATGCATATCAATTAAGTAAAGCTATTTTACTTAGTGAAAATTCTGAATTTAATTCAAAGCCTGAACTAGAGATTTATGCAGATGATGTAAAATGTTCGCATGGTTCAACATCTGGAAGCATAGATGAAAATTCTATTTTTTATTTAATGTCAAGAGGCTTGAGCAGAAAAGATTCAGTTAGCCTATTAGTAAATGGATTTTTAAGTGAAATAACCGATACAATAAAAAGCGAAACTTTAAAAAAATTTATTAAAAAAAAGTTAGAAAGTGGTGTTAATGAATATAAAAAACATTAAATCAGAGTTTCCAATTTTCAAACAAAAAATAAATGGTAAAAATTTAATATACCTAGATAGTGCAAATTCATCACAAAAACCTAAGACAGTAATTAATGAAATATCAAGTTTTTATGAAACGGAGTTTTCAAATGTCGGCAGGAGTGTTCATACCTTGGCTGTAAAAGCTACTAATAGGTTCGAAGAAACAAGAGACGTAGTTAGATCTTATATTAACGCAAAACATAGAGAAGAAATTATTTTTACTAAAGGTGCTACCGAGGCGATAAATTTGGTGGCTCACTCTTATGGTGAAAAGTTTATTAAAAGCGGTGATGAGATTATACTTACTGAACTTGAACATCATTCAAATTATGTTCCTTGGCATTATTTGAGAGAAAAAAAGGGAGCTGTTATTAAGTTTGCTCCAGTTGATATAAATGGAGAAATTAATGTAGATGAATTTAAAAAATTAATTACAAATAAAACGAAAATTATAGCATTTACACATATTTCAAACGTGACAGGAACCATAATGCCAGTAAAAAAAATTACTGATCTTGCTAAATCTAAAAATATCCCAGTTCTAATTGATGGCACGCAAGGTGCACAACACTTATCTATAGATATTCAAGATTTAGATTGTGATTTTTATGCATTCTCATGCCACAAAATGTACGGTCCTAATGGATTAGGAATTTTGTACGTTAAAAAAAAATGGATTGATGAATTGCCTCCTTACCAAGGAGGCGGTGGGATGATTAGCGAAGTTAAAAAAGATAACATAACTTATGCTGACTCACCTACAAAATTTGAAGCAGGGACAATGCAGACAGCCGAAGTAGTTGCTTTTGCAAAATCTATAAAATTTTTGAAGGATTTAGGTATCAAGAATATCGAAAATCATGAAAGTGATGTATTGGAATATGGATTAGAGCAATTAAGAAAAAATAACTCCGTAAAAATAATTGGTAATCCTAAAGAAAGGGCCTCTATTATATCTTTCACAATGAAAGGGATACATCCCCACGATATTGCAACAATACTGGATGATGAAGGAGTTGCAATTAGGGCCGGGCATCATTGTTGTCAAATATTACATGATAAACTCGGAATTCCAGCTTCTGCTAGGGCATCAATAGGTCTTTATAATAACAAAGAAGACATTGATGTATTGTGTGAGGCAATTAATAAATGTAAAAAAGTATTTGAGGTTTAAATGGATCTTAAAGATTTATACCAAGAAATTATTCTTGATCATGCTAAAAATCCAAGGAATAGAGGAAAATGTGAGGGTTATAACCATGATGCAAAAGCACATAATCCTTTATGTGGCGATAAAGTTCATATTTATTTAAAATTAGATGAAGAAAAAAATATTTCTGGATTAAGTTTTGAAGGTGAGGGATGCGCAATATCTTTAGCGTCAGCTTCAATCTTAACAGATACACTCAAAGGGAGAGACTTGAATTTTTCAAAAAAAATCACAGATGATTTTTTAAATATGTTGAAAAACAAAAAAAAAATAACTTTAAATAGTTTGTCTGAAGATCAAATAACTACAATTTCATCATTATCTGGTGTTCAAGAATTTCCAATGAGAATAAAATGTGCAACAATGGCATGGCATACCTTGATGTCAGCTCTCGATAAAAAAAATAATTAATTATGAGTGTAAATTTAAAAGAAACAATAATTAGTGAAATTAAAAAGATATATGACCCAGAGATACCGGTTAATATTTATGAATTAGGTTTAATCTACAAGATAGAAATTAAGGATAACAATAAAGCAATAATTGAAATGACACTTACTTCTCCAAACTGTCCTGTAGCTGAAAGTTTGCCAAAAATGGTAAAAGATAATATACTTAAAATTGACGGTATCGATGATGTGGAATTAAAACTAGTGTGGGAACCACCGTGGGACAAAGATAAAATGTCAGAAGCAGCAAAGTTGGAATTAAATTTATGACAGAACCAATAATAAAACTTAGTGATAAGGCTGTAAATCGAATTAAGGAAATAATGTCAAAAGCTGAGAACACTGCTATTGGTGTTAGAGTAGGGGTTAAGTCTGGAGGATGTGCTGGTTTATCTTATATAATGGAATATGCAAGTGACAAAAAACCTAACGAAGAAATAATAGAAGATAAAGGTGTAAAAGTTTTTATTGATCCTAACGCTGTTATGTATTTGTTAGGTACCGAGATGGATTATAAAAAAGAAAAGTTTTCATCTCAATTTGTTTTCAATAATCCTAACGAGACTGAAAGATGTGGTTGTGGAGAGTCTTTTAAAACCTAAAGCCTATTAGTCTTAACCGCTATAATACATCTCAAATTCAATTGGATGTGGTGTATGCTCAAATTTGTAGATTTCTTGGAATTTTAATTCAATATAAGCATCGATTTGATCGTCAGTAAATACTCCACCTTCAGTTAAAAACTTTCTATCTTTATCAAGACTTTGCATTGCCTCTCTTAAAGAACCACACACTGTAGGAAGTTTTTTTACTTCATTTTCAGTTAAGGAGTATAAATCTTGATCAAAAGCTTTACCTGGATCTATTTTATTCTTAATCCCATCAATTCCAGCCATTAACATTGATGCAAAGGTTAAATAAGGATTTCCAGCAGCATCTGGAAATCTAATTTCCATTCTTGCAGCTTTTGGATTCATAATTACTGGTATTCTGCATGACGCTGATCTATTTCTTGCAGAATAAGCTAATATTACTGGAGCTTCAAAACCAGGAATTAATCGCTTGTAACTATTAGTTGTTGCATTTGCAAAAGCGTTAATTGCTTTAGCATGTTTTAAAATTCCACCTATGTAATATAAAGCTTCTTTAGATAAACCTGCGTATTCTTTACCCATAAATAATGGTGTGTTACCTTTCCAAATAGATTGATGGCAGTGCATTCCTGAACCATTATCTCCTTTTACTGGCTTAGGCATAAATGTAGCTGTTTTTCCAAAAGAGTGAGTTACCATTTGAACAGCATATTTATAAAGTTGAACATTGTCCGCCATGTTTGTTAAAGTGCCAAAGTACATACCCAATTCATGCTGACTTGGAGCTACTTCGTGGTGGTGCTTCTCAACTTTTACACCCATGTCTTTAAGTGCTTTTAAATATTCACCTCTCATGTCTTGAGCACTATCAACCGGCGGCACTGGAAAGTAACCACCTTTAATTCCAGGTCTATGACCCATGTTACCATTTTCATATTTTTTCCCAGTATTGTAAGGACCTTCCGAACTGTCTATGCTAAAACTTGTTTCGTTCATATCGTTTTTAAATCTTACGTCATCAAAAACAAAAAATTCTGGCTCTGGTCCAAAATATGATTTATCTCCAATTCCTGATTTTTTTAGATAAGCCTCAGCTTTTTTCGCAGTTCCTCTTGGATCTCTTCCATAAGGATCTTTTTTTACTGCATCTAAAATATCACAAAATATATTAACTGTAGTATGGGAGTTAAAAGGATCAATTATTGGTCTATCTAAGTCTGGTTTTAAAATCATGTCAGACTCGTTGATGGCTTTCCAACCAGCTATTGACGATCCATCAAAAAAAACCCCGTTGTTTAACATGTCTTCATCAACAACAGTTGAGTCCATCGTCAGATGTTGAAGTTTACCCTTTGGATCTGTAAATCTTAGATCCACAAATTCAACTTGTTTATCTTTAATTAGTTTAAGAATATCTTTTGAACTCATTTTGTTTAAATTTGTTATAATTTAAATTATTTTATCCAGAACATACATAAGTATTGATTTCAATACACAATAATTAGTATATATCAGCTATGCATTTTATACATAACACAATCTCAGCTTGAAATGAGAGAAGCAAAATCAGCAGACATATTTTTATTAACCTTATTAGGCTTAATTTGGGGATCTTCTTTCTTCAACATCAAAATCGCAACATACTCTTACGAACCGTTTACGTTAGCTTTAGTAAGAGTCATCTTTGCAAGTTTTCCACTTCTTCTTTTATGTAAATATAAAAACATTAAAATTGAAGCTTTTTCAAAGGAATGGAGACCATATGCAATTATCGGTCTTTGTAATATAACTATTCCTTTCACTTTAATTGCAATCGGAACAAGTAAAATAAATAGTTATTTAGCAGCTATGTTAATGAGCACAACTCCAATGAGCGGGTCAATTCTTGCCCATTTTTTCACCAAAGATGAAAAAATAACTTTTTTAAAATCTTTAGGAATAATAATTGGTTTTTCGGGAATTATATTTTTGTTTTTCGACGAACTTATTATTAATAAAGAAAATTATTTATTTGTTTTGATTACAATCTTAGGTTCTACGTTTTATTCAATAGGTGGGATATTAACATTAAGACTAAAAAGAAAAGGAAACGAAAATGTCACAACATCAACAACAATTTGGTCGGTAATTTTCCTACTTCCACTTTCATTATTTTTTGAAACCCCTTGGAATTCAAATCCAACATTAGAATCTACATTATCGCTAATGTATTTAGGAATAGTTGCGACAGGTTTAGCTTGGCTAATTAGATTCAGGATTTTAGTGACTAATGGTCTTGTTTTTCAAACTCAAGTTGCCTACTTAATTCCAATATTTGGCGTAATGTTTGGATATTTATTAATGGATGAGATAATAACATGGAGAGTTTTAACCTCATTAGTTATAATAATGGTAGGTATTTATATTGTTAAAAAAAATAATAAAGGTTTAAAAAAATAAATGCAATCTGAGTCCATAGAGTTAGGATTTTTGTCAATTTTTTCTTTGCTTACTTTTTTCATTTTTTTATTAGTAAGTAAATTTTCTAACAAAATTTTAAGCGGCGCGCTTATGGATAATGATTTTGAAAAACCTCAAGCGTTTCATTCTGAGCCAGTTTCACGTAGCGGAGGTTTAGCTAGCATCATATCTTTATTCATTTTTTTTTATTTTTACTATTTACTATATTCGGAAATTTTATTTAATTATCTTTTTATAGCCACCGGCATCTTTTTTATTGGTAGCTTGGATGATTTTAAAGTCAAAATAAAACCGATAACAAGACTCTTTGTTATGATCATTATTTTATTTATTTTGATTTATTTTTTAGAAATTAAGATTAAGAGTATTGACTTAATTTTTTTAAATTCATTAATAGATA
>CACOEA010000027.1 GCA_902626185.1 uncultured Pelagibacteraceae bacterium | reverse complement strand
TGAAGCATATGATAATGCTAAATCTTTTGCTTTTCCGGAACTATCTTTGTGTACTGCCATTAAACATGGAACTCCTCCACCTTTTTGATATTCACTTCTAACAGTATGGCCGGGGCCTTTAGGAGCAACCATAAAAACATCTAGATCTTTTCTGGCGTTAATTAAATCAAAATGAATATTTAATCCATGAGCAAAAGCTAAGCTAGTGCCTTCTTTCATTCTTTGTTCAATATGATTTTTATAAATTTCAGATTGTAATTCATCTGGCGTCAGCATCATTACAACATCAGCCCAAGCAGCTGCGTCTGATAATGACATAACCTTTAGACCTGCACTTTCTGCTTTTTTAATACTTGATGAACCTTCTCGTAAAGCCACAACAACTTCTTTTACACCACTATCTTTTAAATTTAGAGCATGTGCATGTCCTTGACTTCCATAACCAAAAATTGCTACTTTTTTATTTTTAATCAAATCTTTATTGGTGTCTTTATCGTAATATGTTTTCATAATTAATTAAATATTTTCGATCCTTTTGTCATAGCAACTGAGCCAGTTCTAGAAGTGCTTATAAGGCCTAATCTTTTTAAATCAAGAGCTAATTTATCAATTTCAGCTCTAAGTGCAGTTACTTGTATTACAATAGATTTATTTGTCTTATCAAGAATTACAGGATTAAATTTTTTACACATCTTTTTTACCTTTTCTTGCTTTTTTGAATTTCCTAAAACTTTAAATAAGGCCAATTCTCTAAACAGGATATCTTTTTCACCTCTCTTGAAATCTGCTACTTTGTGAACTGGCACAAGTTTTTTAAGTTGTAAATTTATTTGCTCAATTACTTGTGGTGTACCTTCAGTCACTATAGTAATTCTAGAGATATGTTTTTTTTTATCAACTTCAGCAACTGCTAAAGACTCAATGTTATATCCTCTGCCTGAAAAAAGCCCTGCAATTCGAGCTAGAACACCAGCTTCGTTATCAACCCACACTACGATTATGTGTCTTTCAATTTTTCCAATTTTACCAGGGACACTGTAAGCAGATTTAGACTTTGCCATTAAACTAAAACTTTCCCTTCATCAGAAATTTCTTCTTCTTCTTCAGGGCCTAAGATCATTTGATTATGTGGTTTACCCGAAGGTATCATAGGAAAACAATTTTCTGCTTTATCTACAACACAATCAAATATTACTGGTTTATCGATACTTATCATTTCTTTAATTTTTTCGTCGAGCTCACTAGGTGTTTTTGCCCTGATACCCACGCAACCGTAAGACTCTGCTAGCTTTACAAAGTCTGGTAAAGCAGCGGTATAACTTTCAGAATAATTTCTTTCATGTAAAAGTTCTTGCCACTGTCTGACCATACCCATGTATTCATTATTTAAAATAAATATTTTTATTGGTAGCCTATATTGAACCGCTGTAGACATTTCTTGCATTGTCATTAAAACAGAGGCCTCACCAGCAATGTCCACGACTAATTTTCCAGGATTAGCAATTTGAACACCGATTGCAGCTGGAAGCCCATAACCCATTGTACCAAGACCCCCAGAGGTCATCCATCTATTAGGTTTATTGAATTTATAATGCTGCGCTGCCCACATTTGGTGTTGACCAACTTCAGTAGTAATAAAAGTATCCTGATTTTTTGTTAACTCATATAATCTTTGAACTGCATGTTGGGGTTTTATGATTTTATCACTATTAATAAAGTTTAATGACTTTTTTTCTCTCCATTTATCTATTTGTTCCCACCATTTTGATGTTTTTTGTTTATTAGAATTAAGGAAGTTTTTATTTTTCTCTTTAAATCTTTTTATTAAAGATTTCAAAAGTTCTGATACGTCGCTGACTATAGCTAAATCAACTTTTATATTTTTTCCAATTGAAGATGGGTCAATATCAACATGAATTTTTTTTGAACCAGGAGAAAATTCGTCTACCTTTCCTGTAATTCTATCATCAAACCTGGCTCCAATATTTATCATCAAATCACAGTCATGCATTGCATTGTTTGCTTCGTAAGTTCCATGCATACCAAGCATTCCCAAAAATTGAGGATCATCTCCTGGATACGCGCCAAGACCTTGTAATGTGGAAGTAATAGGAAATCCTGTTAAAGAAACTAACTCTCTTAGATACTTGCTGGCTTCCGGACCAGAGTTTATTACTCCTCCGCCTGTATAAAAAATTGGTTTTGATGATTTTTTTATTAGATCAATAAATTTATCTAACTCTGTATTTAATGGTTTACGTGCAGCTTTGCCATTAAGTTTTTTCTTTAATATATTTTTAAAATATTTATATTTTCCTTTTTTAAATTGTATATCTTTAGGAATATCAACTAATACAGGACCAGGTCTGCCTGTAGTAGCAACTTCAAAAGCTAAATGTAAAATTCTTGAAAGATCGTTTACATCTTTCACTAACCAGTTATGCTTTGTGCATGGACGTGTAATTCCTGTGGTATCACATTCTTGGAAAGCGTCAGTTCCAATTAAATGGGTTGGCACTTGTCCTGATATGCAAACTAGCGGAACTGAGTCCATGTATGCGTCTGTCAAAGCTGTTACGGCGTTTGTTGCGCCTGGTCCAGATGTTACTAGAAGCACTCCAGGTTTTCCACTTGATCTTGCGTAACCTTCGGCTGCATGACCAGCCCCTTGCTCGTGTCTAGCTAAAATATGCTTTATTGATTTATGATTTTTTAATTCATCATAAATTGGGAGAACTGCTCCACCAGGATAACCAAAAATGTAATCTACTTTTTGATCCTCCAAAGCTTTAAAAACTATTTCTGCACCACTTATTAATTTAGGCATAGATACAATCTAGCCTAGAAATACTTTCCGTCAAGTTTTAGCTTACAACTTTTAAAACTTTTTTTACTAATACAGTAAAGTCTTTAGAATATAGCTGTTTCCAGTTCTTCATATGACCCCGAGCCCACGTATTCTGTCTTTTTGCATACTGTCTAGTTTTGATATTAATCAGATCTTTACATTGATTGAGGGAAATTTGTCCTTTCAAATAACTATTGATTTCCTGAACTCCAATTAATTTATTAGCTGAAAGGGTCTTTTTTAATTTTAAAGCATTAAATTTTCTGACTTCTAGTAAGCAATTTTTTTTAAACATTAAATTTGTTCGTAAATTAATTTTTTTCAATAGTTCCTCTCTTGGATTTGCTAAAAAAATTTTCTTTATCTCGTAATCTTCAAATTCTGACTTTGTGTTTAATATCCAATCAAATAAAGATTTTTTAGTTTTTAAAGCTACTTCATATGCTCTTTGAACTCTTTGGGAGTCAGTTGATAAAACCTTTTCTTTAGATTTTGGATCAATTTCTAGAAGATTTTTATAAAATTTATTTGGCCCCAATTTTTTAAAAAGACTTCTAACTTTATTTCTAGTTTTTGAATCTATGTCTGGTATCTTGCTCATACCTTTTATAATCAGGTTAAAATATAAACCTGTTCCACCTACAACAATTGGAACTTTTTTACGCTTGCTACATTGTTTAATCTTATTGCTAGCTTGTTTTAACCAACTGCCAGCTGAAAATTGTTTTTTAACTGAAATAAAACCATATAAATGATGTTTGATTTTTTTTTCGTCATTAATTGAAGGTCTAGATGAAAGAACCAAAAACTCTTTATATATCTGCATGCTGTCAGCATTAATTATCTCTCCATTTAATTTTTTTGCTAAATGGATAGCTAATTTTGATTTGCCTGAGCCCGTTGGTCCTGCTATTAAAATTAATTTTTTTAACAATTTAGTTTAATTTAACGCCGATATATCTTTTTCGATTATCATTATTAATGATAGACAATAACAAACTTTTCTCTCTATTTTTGGTAACTCTATTTATTACACTTATCAAATCAGATGACTTTTTAATTGATGTTTTTTGAGCCTCAATAATGATATCATTTATGTTGACTAAGCCATTTAGTGGACTATTTTTGTTTATTTCTAAAACAACCACTCCTTTAGTGAGCTTCTCTAATTTTCTAAGAGAAATATCTTGGCTGTCTAAATCTCTTACAACTATATCCAATTTTTCAATTTTTACTTTTTTCTTTTCTTTTGATTTCTTAGTTTTGGATTTTTTTGCTTTATATTCATCTGTTGACTCCAGTCTTCCTAATGTAAGATTTTTAGAAATTAATTTTTTATTTCTCCAAATTTTTAATTTTACAGTTTTACCTACTTGAGTATTGGCTACAACTTTTGGTAATGTTTTCATAACGTCAATTTTTTTTCCATCAAATTCTAAAATAATATCTCCTGCTTCAATTCCAGATTTATCTGCAGGACTTTTATCAAATACACTAGCAACTAATGCACCTTCAGCTTTTTTTAAATTAACGGCATTGGCTATTTCTTTTGTAACATCTTGAATGTTTACTCCTAAATAACCTCTTCTAGTTTCACCATAAGTAATTAATTGATCTATTACTTTTGAGGCTGCATTTGCTGGAATTGCAAATCCAATTCCAATCGATCCAGATTGTCCAGGCGAAATGATAGCGGTATTAATTCCTACAACTTCACCTTTTAAATTAAAAAGTGGGCCACCAGAGTTTCCTTGATTTATTGAGGCATCAGTTTGGATAAAATCTTCATACCTCGTCATTCCTATATCTCTATTTCTGGCAGAAACTATTCCTGATGTTACTGTTCCGCCAAGTCCAAAAGGATTTCCTATCGCTACTACCCAGTCACCTACTCTCGCTTTATCAGAGTCTCCAAATTCTACTGGAACAAATTTATCATTAGTTTGGATTTTTAAAACAGCAATATCCATATATGGATCTGAGCCAATTACTTTTGCCTTGTACTCTTTTGAATTTACTCTGATCAAAATATCATCTGCATTATCAATAACATGATTATTAGTGATGACTATACCATTTTCTTTAATTATAAACCCAGATCCCAAAGCAGAAGCTTTTCTCTCTGTCGGTCTACGATTTTTAAACATCTCCTCAAATGGTGAGCCTGGAGGAAATTGAAAAGGGAATTGATCAAATTGATTTGATCTTGTTTTAATAGTTTGAGTAGTTGAAATATTGACCACGGATGGCATCAATTTTTCAGCTAAATCTGCAAAAGATCCAGGAATAGGTTTGGCATTAACTAAAGTGGAATTTAAAATAAAAAAAACTGCGATTATTTTTACTAATATTTTCATTTAATTTTTTATATACCAAATAATTACAAAACCTATAATTAAAAAAATTACACCATAAGTTCTAAGCTTATTTTCAGGTGTATTTTTAATTATTTCAAGCATATTTTTAATTCTTGACGGGAAAATGGCAATCAATAAACCTTCTATAAAAAGGATTAAGCCAATTGCAGTTATTATTTCATTCACAAAGAAACTAATTATCTTTTTTTGATAACAGGTGAAGCTGATTTTCCGAAGAATTTAAAAAATTCGCTATCTGGTGATAGGACTAAAGATGTTTCACCTCCAATCAAGGCTTTTTCATATGCTTGCATTGCACGATAAAATGCGAAAAACTGTGGATCTCTTCCAAAAGCTTTTGCAAATATTTTATTTCTCTCTCCGTCTCCTTCACCTTTCATGATCTCAGATTTTTTGTTAGCCTCAGCTATAATTACAGTTACATCTTTATCAGCTGTAGATCTTATCTTTTGGGCGATTTCAGCTCCTTGGGCTCTAAACTCTTTAGCTTCTCTTTGTCTCTCGGTTTGCATTCTTGAATAAATTGCTTCACTGTTAGCAGGAGGTAAATCTGCTCTTTTGATTCTTACATCCACAATTTCTATTCCAAAGTTTTTTGCTTCCGTGTTTACATCGTTTTGAATTATTGACATTTGTTTAGTTCTGTCTGTAGATAATAATGTTGCGAGTTCTTGTTTACCAAGAACACCTCTGATACGAGAGTTAATAATTGTTGAGAGTCTGGATCTAGCAACTCTCTCGTTTCCAACAGAAATATAAAACTTTAGTGGGTCAGTTATCTTAAATCTTGCTATAGCATCTACAATTAGCCTTTTTTGATCTGCAGCTATGACTTCTTCGGGGGCACTGTCTAAGTTTAAAATCCTTTTATCCAAATAAACTACGTTTTGAATGAATGGTATTTTAAAATTTAATCCTGCTTTAGTGATTATCTTTTTTGGATCACCGAATTGAAGAACTATTGCTTGACTTATTTCTTGTACTATAAATAAAGATTGAAATACTACAACTCCTAAAACAACTACTAACGGTAATAAAAATTTAGTTCCTCTCATTCTAGTTGCCTCCAGTTGTTTTTTTAAGCTCTGGTAAAGGTAAATAAGGTACTACACCTGAGCCTGAATTTTTATCAATTATTACTTTGTCGATATCTGCTAAAACTTTTTCCATAGTTTCTAAATACATTCTCTCTTGAGTAACTTGTTTTGCATTTTTATACTCATTGTAAATTGCCATGAATCTGCTAGCTTCACCTTCTGCTAAAGCTACAACTTCTTTTTTATATGCTTCAGCTTGTTGAAGAACTTGTTCTGCTTCACCTCTAGCTCTTGGTATTACATCGTTAGCATAGGCTTCAGC
>CACOEA010000026.1 GCA_902626185.1 uncultured Pelagibacteraceae bacterium | reverse complement strand
AACTTTTAGCTGACTTGAAATTAAAGATAGAAAAGATATCAAATTTTTATGAAACCCCGTCTTATCCAAATAGGAATAATCCAAATTTTTTAAATATCGGTTTGTTAATTGACACTAACTCTAAACCTTTACAGTTAATAAATGATATTTTGATTATAGAAAAAAAAATTGGAAGAGTTAGGTCAAAAAAAAATGATCCGAGGACTTGTGATATAGATATAATAGATTTTAATGGTTTAATTAAAGATTTAGATAATTTACAGCTACCTCATCCAAAATGTCATACTCGAAATTTTGTATTATACCCAATTCAAGAAATTGACCCCACATGGACTCATCCCATTTTAAAGAAAAATGTTGATTTTTTAATAAACGAATTGACTCAAACTGCCAGGATAGAGATTACAAGACTTAACAAACGTGTTATTATCTAAGGATGATTAATAATATTGAACTTATTGATAAGATAAAATCTTATAACAAATTTTTAAAATCTGACTCACTAAATAAAGCTTATAATTTTGCAATGGATGCACACCATAATCAAAAAAGAGATGAGGGTGTTCCATACATAATTCACCCTTTGGCTGTAGCAAATATTTTAACAGAGTTAAAATTAGATAGTGCCACTATTACAACTGGACTACTTCATGATACGATTGAAGATACCAATGTTACATATGACACTGTTAAAAAAGAATTTGGTGAAGAAGTTGCCAACCTTGTAGAAGGTGTAACAAAAATATCTGCTTTGGAAGATAGAGCTTCGAATGACTCCAAAGCTGAAAATTTTAGAAAACTTATTTTAGCGACTTCTAAAGATATAAGAGTTTTATTGGTTAAATTAGCAGACAGACTTCACAACATGCGCACTATCCAATTTGTAAAAGACAAAGAGAAAACTATCAGAAAAGCAAAAGAAACTATGGAAATATATGCTCCGTTGGCTGATAGAATGGGAATGAATAGAATTCGTGATGAATTAGAAGATCTTTCCTTTTCGGTTTTAAATAAACCTGCCAGAGATCTAATTTTGGATAGATTAAAGTTTATCAAAAGTAATAGAGAAGACACTTTTAGACTGATATCTGGTGAATTAATAGAATTATTAAAGGAAAATGGAATAAATGTAAAAATTACTGGAAGAGAAAAAACTCCTTTCTCAATATGGAGAAAGATTCAAAACAAAAAAGTATCCTTAGAACAGCTTACAGATATAATTGGTTTTAGAATTCTAGTTGATAACATAGAAGATTGTTACAAAACTTTAGGTATTTTTCATAGTAAATTTTCGGCAATTCCTGGAAAATTTAAAGATTACATTTCAACACCAAAGATCAATAACTATAAATCCATTCATACCTCAGTTATAGGACCTAGGAAAAATAGAATTGAAATTCAAATTAGAACTCATGATATGAATGAATTTGCAGAACGAGGTATAGCCTCACATTGGAAATATAAGTCATCTGAAAAATTTTCTGAACTTTCTTGGAAAGAATATGATTGGTTAAGAGATTTAGTTGAAATTATTGAAAATGGAAATAGTCCAGAACATTATTATGAATTTACTAAACTACAAATGTTTCAAGAAAATGTTTTTTGCTTTACGCCAAAAGGCGCCGTTATTAAATTACCAAAAGATGCAACACCAATAGACTTTGCTTATGCTGTACATACCAAAATTGGTGATAGTGCTATAAGTTGTAATATTAATGGAAGAGAGTCTTCTTTACAATCTTCTTTAAAAAATGGTGACATGATTGAAATTATTACTTCAAAAAACGCTTCACCTTCTCTTCATTGGCTATCATCATCTAGAACAGGTAAAGCACGCGCTTCGATAAGAAGATATTGGCAGGATAAAACTTTAGATCAATCAAAACCCGTTAATAAGAATTATAAAAGCACCATTGTTGTTGATTTACCACATAAACCTGGCGCGCTAGGTAATATAAGTTCTTTAATTGGTATAAATCAGGGAAATATATTAAATGTAGAAATGTTGAAAAGAAAAAAAGATTATTTACAATTTTCATTTGATATACAAATTAAAGATTTAAAAAACTTCACAAACTTGATAAGTCAAATTAAACAAAATAATTTTAGATTTAGAATAATACGTCATAAACAGAAAAAAAATGCTTTCATACAAAGAATCTTTAAAAATTTTACAAGAGACTGAAGCATTAATAGAAGGACATTTCATTTTGTCCTCAGGTTTGCACAGTCCTCAGTATGTTCAGTGTGCTCAGTTGTTAAGTAAACCAAATAAAGCAGCAAAAATTTGTAATTCTTTAGCAGAAAAGATTAAAATATCATTTAAAGAATTTGACTTGATATTGTCACCTGCAATGGGAGGTATTATTATTGGTTATGAAATAGGTAAAATACTTGATAAAGAAACTATTTTTTCTGAAAGAGTTAATGGTGAATTTAAATTAAGAAGAGATTTTAGAATTAAAAAAGGCAGTAAGGTTTTAATTGTCGAAGATGTTATTACTACAGGGAAGTCTAGTGCAGAATGTTCAAAACTTGTTGAGAAAGCAGAAGCACAAGTTGTTGGGTTTGCCTGCATAATAGATAGGTCTAAAGGCAATTCCTCGTTAAAAAATAAGATAGTTTCCCAATTAGAACTAGATATACCCACCTACACAAAAGATGATTTACCGCAGAGCCTTTCTTCAATTGAAGCAATAAAACCAGGCAGTAGAAATCTTTGATGAAAAGAATTAAATTGGGCGTAAATATAGATCATGTTGCAACTGTTCGCAATGCAAGAGGAGACAACTACCCAGATCCTCTTAGAGCGGCTTTATTAGCTCAAAAATCTGGAGCAGATTCAATAACAATTCATTTAAGAGAAGATAGACGTCATATCATCGATAAAGATTTAGAGTTAATTAAATCTAGATTAAGAATACCTTTAAATTTAGAAATCGCAGCAACTAAAGAGATGTTAGATATTGCATTAAAAAATATACCTGATTTTATTTGTATTGTTCCAGAAAAAAGAGAAGAAATCACTACAGAAGGTGGATTAAATTTAAATTATAAAAAAAATTTTTTGAAAAAAATGATCTTAAAGCTTAAGGAAAATGGGTCTAGAGTAAGTTTATTTATAGAACCAAATTTAAAAGATGTAGAAATGGCTCATTATTTAAATGCAGATTGTATAGAATTGCATACAGGTAGATTTTGTAATTTAGTTAATAATAAAAGAAACTTTAAAAAAGAATTAGTTAAGATAAAAAGATCTGTAATTTTGGGAAACAAAATTGGCCTAGAGGTTCACGCTGGCCATGGTCTGAATTATAAAACAGCGAAAATGTTGTCTAAAATAGACCTTATAAAAGAATTTAATATTGGGCACTTTTTAATTGGAGAGTCAATATTTATAGGTTTGCCGAATTGTATCAAGAATTTTAAAAAAGTTTTAAGATAATGAAAATCTTTGGAATTGGGACAGATATAGTGAATATCGATAGAATAAAAAAATCTATTAAAAATAAAATTTTTATCAAAAAACTATTCAATGAAAAGGAAATAAAGAAATGCGAAAGCCAAAAAAATTCAGCTAATTGCTTTGCTAAAAGATTTGCTGCAAAAGAAGCTTTTTCAAAAGCCATTGGTACTGGAATTTCTAATGGAATAAGATTTAATGAAATTTTTGTTAAAAATATTAAAACGGGAAAACCAAAAATAATGTTACTTGGAGAAACTAAAAAAGTAGTAAGTAAGATTCTTAAAAAAAGAAAATACAATGTTTTTTTATCTTTATCTGATGACGAGCCTTTCGCTGTTGCAACTGTTGTTATTTCTGTATGAATAAAAATAAAATTATAATTTCAATTATTGATAATATAAAAACAATTATATATGCATTAATAATTGCAATATTAATAAGATCAATCTTTTTTCAACCTTTTTATATACCCTCATCATCTATGGAACCTACATTGCTAATCGGCGATAGAATTTTCGTTTCAAAATATACTTATGGGTTTAGCAAACATTCATTTCCATTTAGTCCAAATCTTACGAATAAGAGATTTTTTTATAAAAGCCCTGAACCAGGAGATTTGGTAGTTTTTAAAACACCCGTAGATAACAGAACAGATTATATTAAGAGACTTATAGGGCTTCCAGGTGATGAAGTGCAATTTATTAATGGTGATATATTTATTAATAATGAAAAAATTATTAGAAAAAAAATTGATACTTTTGAATCTGTCAGATGTGGAAAATTATCATTTGATGTAAGTGCGTACCAAGAAACACTGCCAAATGGTTCAAAACATATTGCTGTTTATAACAAAGATGGAACACTACAAAATACTGCAAAATTTATAGTACCGGAAAAACATTTTTTTTTGTTAGGTGATAATCGAGATTGCTCAAGTGATAGCAGATATTTAGACAATGTAGGTTATGTTAATTTTTTAAATCTTGTAGGTAAAGCTCAAATAATATTTTTTTCAAATGATACAAGAAAAAGCAGTTTATTAAAAATTTGGAATTTAAATAATTCATTTCGCACTGATAGACTATTTAAGAAAATAAAATGACAACCTCGACAAAATATTTAGAAAAGGTACTTCAATATAATTTTAAAAATAAAAGATTATTAGAAAAATCTATAACCCATAAAAGTTTTGACAATATTAATAATAATGAAAAATTGGAATTTTTGGGTGATAGAGTTTTAGGCTTAATCATTTCAAAAAAATTATTGGAATTATTTCCAGATGAAAAAGAGGGAATTATAGATAAAAGATTTGCCAATCTTGTAAACAAAAAAACCTGTTCGAGTATTGCAAAAAAAATGAATATTAAGAAATTTATGTTTTTAGGTTCATCTCATAAATCTTTAGAACGATCTGAAGAAAAAGTCATAGGCGATTGTTTAGAGGCTGTAATTGGAGCTATTTATTTAGATAGCAATCTTAAATCTGTTGAAAAGTTTATTTTTCATCAATGGAAGGAATTTTTACGCAATTCAAAAGTTTTACATATAGATCCAAAAACAAAACTACAAGAATACAGTTTAAAAAAGTTTAAAAAACTACCTACATATACTTTTTATAAAAAGACAGGCCCTCAACATAGACCACTTTTTAAAACCGATGTTCAAATACCGGAGTCTAAAAAAATTATAGGCACAGGATCTTCAAAAAAAAATGCTCAACAAGATGCAGCTAAAAAACTCTTAGAAAATTTAAAAATTTTATGAGCTGGGATGATGAATGTTATCTGCTGTCAAAACGTAAATTTAGAGAGAACGCAAATATAATTAATGTATTTACCTCTAAAAAAGGTAGAGTTGCAGGCATTGTTTACGGAGGCACTTCTAGGAAAATAAGAAATTATTTACAAATTTCAAACAAGTTATTTGTTACAAATATCTCAAAAAATAACAATCAAATTGGTTATTTCAAGACTGAGTTAATTGAACCAATATCGCCTAATTATTTTAATGATAAAAAAAGAATTTCAAGTTTAACATCGATATGCTCACTACTTAATATTCTGTTGCCAGAGTCTCAACCAAATCTTAATATTTATAAATCGTTTGAGAAATTTTTAAATTCTATAAATCTTGAAAATTGGATTTTATCTTATGTTTTCTTTGAAATTAAACTATTAAAGGAATTAGGTTTTGATATAGATTTGTCATCATACTCAGATGATGAGAACACACTTACTTCAATAAAAAAAATTAAAATTGATGGTTATACTTATGAAGTGCCTTCTTACTTAATACAACAGAAAATTCCCAAAAATATTACAAATCCTTTGATCAAAAAATCATTAATTTTTACTAAGAATATCTTTCTTAATAAATTTTTTATACCAAATAATTTAATCTTACCTAAAACACGAATAGTTCTAGAAAATTATTATACTTAGTTTTTGAGTTTTTTTGCCAAATCAAGTGCAAAGTAAGTAATGATAGCGGATGCTCCCGCTCTTTTGAATGCTAACAAACTTTCTAATATAGCTTCATCTTTTATCAAGCCTTTGTTGATACCAAATTTTATTAAACTATATTCACCAGAAACCTGATAAGCAAATACTGGTATCTTGAAATTATCTTTAATATTTTTTATTATATCTAAGTAAGGCAAACCAGGTTTAACCATTACAATGTCTGCTCCTTCTCTAATATCAAGACCAATTTCTCTGAATGCTTCATTTGAATTTCTAAAATCCATTTGATACGATTTTTTATTAGACTTTAAATTTTTTGTCGATCCAACAGCATCTCTAAATGGGCCATAAAAATTTGAAGCATATTTGGCTGCATAAGAAATTATACTTATATTTTTAAAATTCTTTTTATCTAACGCTTTTCTTATTTCGCCAATTCTTCCATCCATCATATCTGATGGTGCTAATACATCACAGCCCATTTCAGCTTGAAGTAGGGCTTGTTTAACTAAAATTTTAATAGTTTTATCGTTATCTACATCGTTATTGATTAAAACTCCATCATGACCATGTGAAGTGTAAGGATCTAATGCAACATCACACATAATGCCAATGTTTGGATAGTATTTTTTAGCATACTTTATAGATCGGCAAATAAGATTATCTTTATTTAAGGCTTCTGATCCATCTTTGTCCTTTTTATTTGAAGGTGTATAGGGAAAAAAAGCAACCATTGGGATTTTCATTTTTTTTGCTTTATTCATTATTAGTGAAAGTTTATCTACAGAATATCGAAACACACCTGGCATAGTTTTAATTTTATCAACTTTATTTTTACCGTCTCTTATAAAAATTGGTAAAATTAAATCATCAATACTAATATTATTTTCAGATGTTAATCTTCGCATCCACTCCGAGTTGCGAATTCTTCGCAATCTTGTTGTTGGATATTTTCCTACTATCTTCATTTAAATAAGTATATAAGTT
>CACOEA010000025.1 GCA_902626185.1 uncultured Pelagibacteraceae bacterium | reverse complement strand
CTCTTTTTTCACTTTTATAAAGTAATTAATTACGTCTATTGTCCTAGAAGATCTGATTTTTTTATCCAAATATAATACTTTTATCTTCTTCACACTTTTAGTCGCACTTTTTGATTTAGAAATTCTTTGATTAATTGAAAAAAAAGGTTTTTTTTTGAAAGGATTCTTTTTTGTAATTATCCAATAGATTATTTTAAACTTAATCTTTTTTAAAGCTATTTTTGAAATTTCAACATGTCCTTTATGAGGTGGATCAAAACTTCCTCCAAATATACCAATGTAATTTTTATTTGTTAGCCTCATGTTTTAAGGTCTACTAATACCTGATCCAGAAACAATATATTTATAAGACGTGAGCTGGTTAATTCCTACAGGCCCTCTCGGAGGTAATTTGTTTGTGGATATTCCTATTTCGCCACCAAAACCGAATTCTCCTCCATCTGCAAATTGGGTTGAAACATTATGCATTGCAATAGAACTATTTACTCCATTTAAAAAAATTTGAGCGTTTTTAGAATTATTTGTAATTATACTGTCTGTATGCATTGTTCCGTATTTTAAAACATGATCAATACATTCTTTAACATTCTTAACCGTTTTAATTGAGATTATTGCGTCTAAATATTCAGTTTTCCAATCCTTTTCTTTTGCAAGTTTAAATTTATTTTTAAATAATCTATTAATTCTATTGTCTACTCTTACCTCACAACCAGATTTTAAGAGCGCACCAATTATTTCTGGAGCATGAGATTTTAATGCTTTTTCATTTATCAAAAGTGTTTCTACAGCACCACAAATACTAGTTCGTCTCATTTTTGCGTTCAAAACAATTTTCTTCGCCATATTTAAATTAGCGTCTTTGTCTATGTAAATATGACATAAACCTTCAAGATGTCCAATTACATGAACATTTGAAAGTTTTTGAACTTTAGCGACCAAACTTTTTCCTCCTCTCGGAACTATTACATCAATGTAATTGCTCATTTTTGAGAGTAAATTATCTACAATTTTTCTTTCAGTCCTTTCAATAAATTGAACACAATTTCTATTGATAGATGCCTTTCGAAGTGTATCTCGAAAGATATTAGCTAAAATTTTATTTGAATTAATTGCTTCAGATCCTCCTCTTAATATCGAACAATTTCCAGATTTTAGGCTTAAAGCTGCAACATCTGCGGTTACGTTTGGTCGGCTCTCATATATTACACCGATTACACCTATAGGCGTTGATACTTTTTTTATTCTTAGTTTATTTGGTCTGGTCCAACTTTCCAAAGTTCGACCAATCGGATTTTTAAAATTGGCTATTTCATTAATTGAATTTCTTATACCTTCTATACGGTTATCGTTTAAAACAAGTCTATCTATTAAGTTTTTACGTTTTGCATTTTTTAGATCTTTCTGATTCTCTTTAATGATCTTATTCTTATTATTTAATATTTCTTTATTATAACTAATTAATAACTTTTTAATTTTGTCGTGTTTTACCGATTTTAGATCCTCAAAAGCTTTTCTTGCATTTTCACCAATTTTTTTTAAATATTCCATTTAAAGTTTTACCATATTATCTTTGTGAATAATTTCAGATTTACAAAAATATCCCAAAATCTTTTCAATCTCTTTACTTTGTTTTCCTTTTATTTTTTCAATTTCTTCAGAATTAAAAGATGCCAATCCTCGCGCTAAATGATTGTTATTTGGATCAATAATCAATACATTTTGTCCTTTATCAAAAGAACCTTCAATTTTTGTTACTCCTGCAGCCAATAAACTTTTACCGTTCCCTAAAGCTCTAGCAGCACCTTCATCTACAAAAATAATCCCAGAGGAATTTAAAGAACTTATTATCCATTTTTTTCTTGCATCTAAGCTAGATATCTTTGGAACAAAATGGCTATAAATTTTATGTTCCAATAATCTTTTTATCGGATTTTCTTTTTTTCCATTTGCGATGAACATATGACAACCTGAGTTCATACAAATTTTTGCTGCATCAATTTTTGTAGAGATCCCTCCTGATCCGTAAAAGTTTTTACTATTATTTATTAAAGAATTAATTTTTTCATCTACTCTAGTAATTGACTTAACTATTTTTTTTGATTTATCGTATAATCCATCAACATCTGTAAATATTATAAGAGTGTCTGCATTAATAATTTGAGCCACCCTAGCCGCCAATCTGTCGTTATCACCGTACTTTATTTCTGCGGTAGCAGTTGTATCATTTTCATTAACAACAGGAATGGCCTTTAGTTTAAATAAATTATCGAAGGTATTTCTTATATTTAATGCTCTTCTTCTTTGTTCTGTGTCGTCAGGACTAATTAATATTTGACCAGATTTTATTCTAAATTTATCAAAAAGTTTTTGAAATTCACCAGCTAAATGAATTTGGCCTATAGCTGCAATAGCCTGACTCATTTCTAATTTAATTTTCTTTTTTTTTATTCTAAGATATTTTTGTCCTAGGGCAATAGCTCCTGATGAGACAATAACAAAATTTTTCCCCTTACCGTATCGTTTGATATCTTTAATTAAAGAAGTAACCCATTTTTTTTTAAAAGCTCCTTTTTTATCAACCACAGTAGAAGAACCTAACTTAATAACAATTTTTTTTGAATTATCAACTAGCATATCTAATTAAAACTTTTTTTATTCTTTCAATATCTTTTTTGGAATAAACTGAAATATGATCACACTTAGAATCAATTTTTGTTTTAAAATCTTTCAATTTTTCTTTAATCTCTTGTTCGTTTAATAAATCAGCTTTATTAAAAAATATAATTTCTTTTTTGGAATCCAATTTTTTATCATATGAAGATAATTCCATTTTAATCTTTTTATAAGTTCTTAACAAATCTTTCTCTGTTAAATCAATTAAATGTAGCAGAACCTTACATCTTTCAATATGTCGTAAAAATTTATCTCCTAGCCCAACTCCTTTGTGCGCCCCTTCTACTAAACCTGGGATATCTGCTAATGTTAGTTCTTTACCGTCGTATCTAGCAACACCTAGATTGGGATTAATTGTTGTGAAGGGATAATTAGCTATTTTTGGTTTAGCTCGCGTTAAAGCAGCAAGTAAACTTGATTTACCCGCATTTGGTTTACCGATAATTCCAACGTCAGCAATTACTTTTAATTGCAACCATATCCAAAACTCTTCCCCAAGCTTTCCGCCTGTTTTTTTTCTAGGAGCTCTATTTGTGGAACTTTTAAATCTAACGTTGCCTAATCCACCTTTTCCCCCAGATGCAACGAGATACTTTTCATTATTTTTTGTGAAATCGTAAATTAAAGTATTATTATCCTCTTCATACACTTGAGTGCCTAATGGAACTCTTAAAGTTAAATTTTGACCATTAGCTCCAGTTTTATTTTTTTTACTGCCAGGTTTCCCATGTTGTGCTTTAAAATGTTGAGCATATCTAAAGTCGATAAGGGTATTTAAATTTCTATCGGACTCAATAATTATTGAGCCCCCGTTTCCACCATCACCGCCATCTGGTCCACCATATTCAATAAATTTCTCCCTTCGGAAACTAGCTGATCCTGAACCTCCGTTTCCAGCTTTTATATAAATTTTGGCTTGATCTAAAAATTTCATCTTAGGTATAATATAAATAACTTAGGTTATTTAAATACTTTTAATTGGGGATTACAGATACAAAAGTTCTGTTTAATTTAGATTTCTTAAATTTTACTTTTCCTTTAATCAATGAAAAAATAGAATGATCTTTACCCATACCGACGTTATCACCGGGATGAATTTTTGTTCCTCTCTGTCTAACTATAATATTTCCAGGAATAACCAATTGATCGCCATATCTCTTCACACCAAGTCGTCTGCCTTTACTATCTCGACCGTTTTTTGAAGATCCGCCTGCTTTTTTTGTTGCCATTTAGTACTCTACTTTTTTATTTCTTTTTTTTTTAAAACTTTTTTTTCAACTTTAACAGTTTCTTTTTTTCCACTCAACTTAGCTTCATCGATTACTTTTCCATCTTTAGATAAAATTTTTGTGATTTGTATTTTAGAGTGTCTTTGTCTGTGACCATTTTTTTTTCTAGAATGCTTTCTTCTTCTTTTGTGAAAAACCAAAATCGTCCTATCTTTTACGTTATCTAAAAGTTTAGCTTCAACCGTAGCTCCTTGGATACTTGGATTTCCAATTTCAGTGCTTTTATTATCGTTTAAAAGTAAAACATTTTTGAATTTTATAGTTTCACCTTTTTTAGCGTTAAGTTTTTCTATTTCTAATATCTTACTAGCTGAAACTTTGTACTGCTTTCCACCAGTTTCTATAATTGCAAATGACATAAATTCTATTTATTTAGTTTTGAGGCAATATATCTCTCAAAATCATCAAGTCAAGATTATTGACATTAAAAATTATCCTTTAAATCACGTAATTTAGAGAATATTTCTAGATCTGATGAATGTTCAAGATTTAATACTTTTTTAAGCTTTAAATCATTACATCTTAAAAAAATATTTGTATTAAGCTCTTCTTGTAGAGTTGTTGGTACAGTCGGAAGATTTTTATCAATTTTTAGAATTACAGACTTAGCTTTATCAGCTAAAGATGAATTTTCAGTATCATATTTTAAACAAAAATCTAAATTTTTCTTTGTATACTCGTGACCACAATAGATTTTAGTTTCTGGAGGTAAAATTTTTAATTTACCTAAAGACTTAAACATATCTCTATGGTCTCCTTCAAAAACTCTACCACACCCTAAAGAAAACAATGTATCACCTGTAAAAATTACATTTTCTCTCTCAAAATAAAATGAAATATGTCCTTTTGTATGTCCCGGGATGAAAATAATTTTAAAAACTAAATTACCTATCTTAAATTCCTGATTGTCATTCAAAGTAATATCAATTCCAGGAATTCGTTTTTTATCACCATCAAAACCTATCACTTGAGAATTATATTTTTTTTTAAGTTCTAGATTTCCGTCAACATGATCAGCATGGTGGTGAGTATTTAATATAAAATCTAATTTTTTATATTTGTTAATTATATTATCGCATGCTTTAAATTCTGAAGGATCAACTATGGCCACCATCTTTGAAGTTTTTTCATAAATTAAATAGCTATAATTGTCACTTAAGCAAGGAATAATTTCTATATCCATATTATCCAATCAAAAAAATACCCAATTTTGAAAAAAGATTTCTAATTTCTAAATTATTTTTATTAATCAAAGAAGTATTATTTTCGTTAATTCCAATAGCTTTTTTTATAACAATTTTTTTTTCATCACAAAAATTAAAAAGATCTTTTATTGTGCACATATGTAGATTCGGAGTATTATACCATGTATTAGGTAATGTCTTAGTAACAGGCATCTTGCCAAAAAATAATAATTTTGTTCTTACTTTCCAATAACCAAAGTTAGGAATTGAAACTATTACTGATTTTCCAATTCGTAATAATTCTTTAATCACTTTATTAGGATCATAAAATGCTTGTAAAGTTTGACTCAAAACAACGTAGTCAAAAGACTGATTAGGAAACTGATGCAATTCTGTTTCCGCATTGCCTTGAATTACAGGTAAACCTTTGTGAATACATTTTTGCACATTCTCTGTATTTAATTCTAAACCTCTCACTTCTATATTTTTTTCTTTTACTAGTAGGTTCATCAAAGAACCATCTCCACATCCAACATCTAACACCCTAGTGTTTTTAGGTATTAATTCAGCAATTACTTTAAATTCTTTTTTCATTTTTAAATTTTTCGTACATAGAGTCTATAAAACCTCTTAAAGTTTTTAAAAACTCTGGCTCATTTACTAAAAATGAGTCGTGACCTTTATCTGTTACAATCTCTGAATAGGAAACATCAGCACCGGAAGCATTGAGAGCAATTACAATATCTTTATTTTCTTTTGTTGTATAAAGCCAGTCTGATGAGAATGATATAACTAAAAATTTTGTTTTTTGATTTCTAAATGCTTCAATAAGCCCGCCTTTAAATTGTTTTGTAAGGTCGAAATAATCCATTGCTCTCGTAATATATAGAATTGAATTGGCATCAAATCTTTCAACGAATGTGTATCCTTGATGTCTTAAATAACTTTCAACTTGAAAATCAGCATTGAAACTAAATTCATAATCTGCTTTTTCTTGAAGTTTCCTTCCAAATTTTTCCTGCATGCCTTTTTCTGATAAATAACTTATATGACCCACCATTCTAGCTACAGCCAAACCATTTTTTGGTTGAACATTTTTTAAAAAATATTTGCCTTTATCCCAAACTGGATCTGCCATAATAGCTTGACGCGCTAATTCGTTAAGAGCAATATTTTGTGCGCTATGACTTACACTGCAAGCTATTGGAATAGCTGAAAAAGTTTTATCTGGGAAAGTTGAACAAAACTGTAATAGTTGCATTCCACCCATGGAGCCGCCAGTTGCGCAAAGAAGTTTTTTAATACCAAGATGTTCTAATAATGACTCTTGCGCTCTCACTATATCTCTAATGGTAATAACTGGAAAGTCTAGTCCATAAGGCTGCTTGGACTCTGGATTAATATTTTTAGGCCCAAGTGAACCCATACAACCTCCAATTACATTTGCACAAATTACAAAATATTTATTCGTGTCTATAGCTTTGTTTGGCCCAACTGCAGTAGACCACCAGCCCTCTTTATTCGTTACTGGATTAGTTCCTGTAACAAATTGATCTCCAGTTAGTGCATGAAAAACTAAAATTGCATTGTCTTTATTCGCATTCAATTTTCCATAAGTTTCATAAGCCAAAGGAAAATTATTTATAGTTTTACCACAATCAAGTTTAAGTGGCTTAGATACTTTAATCTTTTTAATATTTTCTAGTTTACTATTCATCCAAAAAAAAAGCCCAGCTAAACTGGGCTATCTCCTATTTAGCTAAATTTATCAAGCGCCTGCAATTTGGTTAAATCGGCGCCATAAGAATTAATACTAAATAGTCGTAAACTTGTCAAATTCATATGTAATGAAACTAGCATTACTTACGCTTTTTATATATTAACGTATTAAAATGAATTTACCAAAACCTAACAAAATTAATGCTGAAAAATATGTAGCAGGATTGAGTTCGTTCAAAAAAAGAACCATTAAGATTAAACTTTCAGCTAATGAGTCTGCTTTGGGACCGAGTCCTAGGGCAAGAAAAGAATTTATTAAGGTTAGTAAAAATTTAAATCGATATCCAGACTCAGAGGGATTTGTATTAAAAAAAACTTTGGCAAAAAAATTTAAATTGGATCCAGCAAGAATAATTTTGGGTTCTGGCTCAGATCAAATTTTTGAATTAATTTGTAAAGTTTTTTTAAAAAAAAACGATGAAGTTGTAGTTCCAGAATTCAGTTTTATAATCTATAGAATTTATAGCAAAATATTTGGAGCTAAAGTCAAATACGCAAAAGAAAAAAATTTTAAAATTTCAATAGACAATATTCTTACTAAAGTAAATAAAAAGACTAAGATTGTTTTTTTGGCCAACCCAAACAACCCTACTGGAACAATTGTCAGTAAAAAAGAATTGTTAAGACTTAGAAAAAAATTAAGAAGCAATATACTACTAGTGATTGATGATGCTTACTTTGAATATGTAAAAGACAAAAATTATTTACCTGGAATGAGGTTATTCTCTAATTCCAAAAATGTTATAGTTACAAGAACATTTTCAAAAATTTATGGTCTTGCAGGACTACGAGTTGGATGGGGATATGGTCCTAAAAGTTTAATATATGCATTAAACAAAGTTAAGCCACCTTTTAATATTAATAGAGCTGCATTATTTGCTGCTGCGGAGTCAATAAAGGATTTTAGGTGGTTAAAAAAAGAAATAAACCACGTCAATAAATGGTCTAAAATTTTTTTTAACAATTTTAAAGAATTAGGAGTAGAGACAAATTTTAG
>CACOEA010000024.1 GCA_902626185.1 uncultured Pelagibacteraceae bacterium | reverse complement strand
TTCTAGCGGGTACAAGTCGCATGATTCATTTTTTTTATTCAATAAATTATTTGCCAATGGTTGATAGCCTAAAGAGACTACTCTCTTCAAATTTGTGTTACCACATGACCTACATTCAAATTTATAATATTTTAATAATAAATCTTTTTCCTTTTCATCTACAATAACGTGTTTGATAGTGTGAGTAATCCCGTAATTATCGTGATCTCTTTCCCCTCGAACTAAATTTAAAAATGTAGTGTCTTTAGTAAAAACCATTGTATGAGCGACATTAGGTTTGATTACAGATAATTGTCCTTCGTTCACAACTTGCGTAATTTTTGGTGAGTTAGGATTTATAATATCTTGAAAAATTTCAATAATTTGCCCTTTAGTAAATAAACATTTTTGTTCTTGTTGAGGATGATAATGATTTGCTCTAATCGTTCCCTTTTTAGAGTCGATTAAACCAATTAAGTTTATCGGCTCAGTTAATTCGTGATTACTAATTTTACCTCTTTTATCTACAAATAAATCATGTCCATCTCTTACGTGTTCTAAATCTTTAGTAATTTTTTGTTCAGACCATTTGTTTACCATTTCTTTAATACTTTCATCTAGTCTATACAAGAATTTAAATCCTGTTTTTAAAATCTTTTTATTAGATAATGAAAAACCTAAATTTGGTATTTCATCATTTGTTTCTCTCACAGTTACTTTCGGATTATATTTTTTACAAATTTCCGCTACTTCTTTTACGGTCAACGTATCTTTGGTTAAATTGAAAGTTTCAAACTTAAGATCATCTCTTTCCTCCATGAATTTGAAACATCTAGCAACATCTATTAATGGCACGAGACTTTTAATCTGTTTTCCTCCAGAAAAAAGTCTCAACGTTCCATTTTGAGACGTAATTTTTGAAAATAAATTTGGCATTATATCAATTCTAGCAGTATCACTTGAATACCCATAAACTGAACCCAACCTTAAAATAACAAAATTTTTTCCTGAATCTTTGAGCTGCTTTTCATTGGTGACTTTTGAAGAAGAATAGGAAAGTGTAGGTTTTGGCTCTTCGTCTTCTAAAATATCATTTTTAACTTGCTCAATTCCCTCATAAATTACATGTGTAGAAGGAAAAATAATTTTACACTTATCATTTATTGCATCAATAATATTTTGAGTTCCTACTTCTCCAACTGATTTAATTTTATTATCTCTAGAGTCTGTTGACTCTGTTTTAGTCCTTGGGACATCAGTAATTCCTGCTAAATGGTGAACTACATCTGCATCATCAAAGATTTTCTTTACAAAATCTTTGTCTAAAATATCACCATGAATAAACTCCATGTTCCAATTGCGGATTTGATTAACTCTTTCGGAAACAAATCTATTATCTATTACGATGATCTTATGATACCAGCTATATCCAGAATAAATTTTACAAAGTTCGGTTCCAATATAACCTAGGCCACCTGTAATGACTATTTTTTTTATCATATCTTTGTCTATTTACATTTACTTATATTAAATTTTATTATAACTCAATCTTGATGAATATCTATGACTGCTTTCAATACTTTGATGAAGACCATTTGTTAGATATAAGACTAAATATTTTAGATCAATATGTAAAAAAATTTGTCATAAGCGAGGCTACCTACACTCATAATGGCTCTAAAAAAAAATTAAATTTTGACATAAAAAATTTTAAAAAATTTAAAGATAAAATTACCTATATAGTAGTGGATGAAAATCCTAAAAATATCTTAAAATTCAACAAGAATGATTCAGAAGAAAAAAAGGGAGAAAAATCTATTTTAAATGGAATGGCTAGGGATTATTTGCAAAGAGAAAGATTAGCCAAGGGTTTAATTAATGCATCTGAAGATGATGTTATTTTAATAAGTGACCTGGATGAAATTCCAAATTTAACTAATGTAAATTTTCCAAGTATCAACAATAAGATAATAATTTTTGAGCAAAAAATGTTCTACTATAAATTGAACTTACTTTATAAAGATAGCTTATGGCATGGCACAAAAGCATGTAAAAAAAAAAATTTGATTTCACCTCAATGGTTAAGAAATATTAAAGCTAAAAAGTACCCGATATGGAGATTTGACCTATTATTTTCAAAAAAAAAATATTCAGATATTTTTTTTGTAAAGGATGGAGGCTGGCACTTCACTTATTTAAAAACACCAGATGATTTAGAAAAAAAACTCCTAAATTTTGCACATCACTACGAATATCAAAAAAGTGGATTAAATATAGTTGATATCAAAAAATTTATGCAAGAAAAAAGAGTTGTTTATGATCATAATATTGATCAAAAAGGATATAAGTGGTCGGGTAAATCAGTGCTAGAAAAAATAGATCATAATCATTTACCTGCTCATATTAAAGAAAATTTAGATAAATATAAAAATTGGCTTGATTAATTTATTGAGTTCTTAATTCTTCTTTAGACTTGTTCTTCTCTGAAATTTGATCAACCTCAACCCATTCAACTCTTTTTAATGGTTTAGTTAAAGCTACTTTTAATACCTCATCTACATTTTTAACAGGAATAATCTCCATTGTATCGAGAATGGTTTTTGGAACCTCAACCAAATCTTTCTTGTTTTCTGTAGGTATTAAAACTTTTTTAATTCCAGCTCTATGAGCGGCTAAAAGTTTTTCTTTTAAACCACCTATGGGTAATACAATTCCTCTTAATGTAATTTCTCCTGTCATAGCAACTTTCTTATCTACCGGAATTTCAGTTATCGCGGAGATAATCGACGTTACCATGCCAACTCCAGCCGAAGGACCATCTTTAGGTGTAGCACCTTCAGGCACATGGATATGAAAATCTTTCTTATCGAAGATTGGTGGAATTATCCCATAATCTAAACTTTTTGATCTAATATAAGATTTTGCTGCTTTGACTGACTCTTGCATCACATCTCCAAGTTTTCCCGTAATTTGCATTTTACCTTTTCCTGGCATTACTGCTGACTCTATCTTTAAAATTTCTCCTCCAACTTCTGTCCATGCTAGTCCTGTGACTACTCCAATTCTATTCTCTTCTTCTATCTCTCCATAATTGAACTTTTGTACTCCCAAAAGTTCTTTCATGTCTTTTTCTTTAATAGGATTATTAATTTTTTCGTTATTATCAATTTTTTTTACTAATTTTCTCGCTATTTTTGATATTTCTCTTTCAAGATTTCTAACTCCTGACTCTCTTGTATAATTACGAATTATTTTTCTGTTTACATCTTCATCAATGCTCCACTCATTGCTTTTTAATCCATTGTTTTCGCTTTGCTTGGGTATTAAAAATTTTTGGGAAATGTTTACTTTTTCATCCTCTGTGTATCCTGATAATCTAATAACTTCCATTCTATCTAACAATGGTGGTAGGATATTTAAGGTGTTTGCAGTCGTTACAAACATCACATCTGATAAATCATAATCAACTTCTAAGTAATGATCATTGAATTCTTTGTTTTGTTCAGGATCTAAAGCCTCAAGTAAAGCTGAAGACGGATCTCCTCTGTAATCGTTTCCAACTTTGTCTATTTCATCTAATAGAAAAAGAGGATTTTTGGTACCAGCCTTTTTCATCATTTGAATTATTTTTCCGGGAAGAGAACCTATGTACGTTCTTCTATGACCTCTTATTTCTGCCTCATCCCGTATCCCCCCTAAGGAAATTCTAATAAACTTTCGATTTGTAGCTTTCGCAATAGATTTACCTAAGGATGTTTTTCCGACTCCTGGTGGACCGACTAAACATAATATTGGTCCTTTCATTTTTTGAATTCTTTTTTGAACTGCAAGAAACTCGATAATTCTCTCTTTAACTTTTTCTAAGCCATAGTGGTCCTCATCTAATATTTTTTGAGCATTTTTTAAATCAGTGTTAATTTTAGACTTATTAGACCATGGTAATTCTGTCATCCAGTCTAAGTAATTCCTTACAACAGTAGCCTCGGCCGACATGGGGCTCATTGATTTTAATTTTTTTAGTTCTGACAAACACTTTTCTTTTGCCAATTTAGGCATTTTTGCATTAGCAATTGCTTTTGAAAGATTTGATAATTCATCTTTACCTTCATCAATTTCACCTAATTCTTTTTGAATAGCTTTAAGTTGCTCATTTAAGTAGTACTCACGTTGTGTTTTTTCCATTTGATTTTTGACTCTGCCCCTAATTTTTTTCTCAACTGAAAGAACGCTAGTTTCTTTTTCAATAAAAGCATAAATTTTTTCTAATTTTTTTTTCAAGTCTAAAATTTCTAAAAGTTCTTGCTTTTCAAATATTTGAATATTTAAATTAGAAGAAATATTGTTCGCTATTTGAGAGGCATTTCTTAAAGACTTAAGGTTATTAGTTGTTTCGTTAAAATCCTTCTTACTTAAAATTAAAAGTTTTTCATATTTTTTTACCAGGCTTAATGCAAAACTATCTAAATCTTTTGAAATATTTTGATCCTCAGCAGGTTCAACTTCACAAGTTAAAAAGTTGTTATCATTCTCATTATGTTTAAGAATTTTTACTCTTTTTTCTCCCTCAACTAAAACTTTGACTGTGCCGTCTGGTAGCTTTAACAACTGAAGCACTTTACTCAAACATCCATATCCGTAGAGATCTTTTTCTGTTGGTTCGTCAATTTCAGAGTTCTTTTGAGTAACCAAAACGATAGACTTATCAGACTTCATTACTTCTTGAAGTGCTTTGATTGATCTATCTCTACCAACAAATAATGGAACAACCATTGATGGGAAGATGACTATATCTCTTAATGGTAATAATGGTTTTACGTATGAAGCTTTCATAATTGTTTATATGGCAATTAGTATATCAATTTCAAGAAACAAATTGACTTAAGCTACTGATGTTGACTGTTTTTTTCCATATGTAATAATTGGCTCAGAAGTGCCTTTAACTGAGGATTTATCAACTGTCACCTTTATCACATCTTCCATATCGGGTAGTTCAAACATAGTTTTAAGTAGAATATTTTCCAGAATCGATCTTAAACCTCTAGCGCCTGTCTTTTTGGATATTGCTTTTTTTGCAATTTCAGCAATCGATTCATCTTTAAATTCCAATTCTACATTTTCGAATTCAAACAGTCTTTGATATTGCTTGATTAAAGAATTCTTAGGCTCTTTTAGAATTTTTATTAGAGACTTTTCATCAAGATCATCTAGTGTAGCAATAATTGGCATTCTTCCAATAAACTCTGGTATTAACCCATATTTAATTAAATCTTCTGGCTCGAGTTGTTTCATTATTTCAGATAAAGGTTGTTCCTTATAATTCTTGACTTTCGCTCCAAAACCAATTGAGCTGCCTTTGCCCCTACTCTCAATTAATTTATCTAAACCTGCAAATGCTCCGCCACAAATAAATAATATATTCGTTGTATCCACTTGTAAAAATTCTTGTTGAGGATGCTTTCTTCCTCCTTGAGGAGGGACACTTGCAATTGTGCCTTCCATTATTTTTAGTAAAGCTTGCTGCACTCCTTCACCAGATACATCTCTTGTTATCGAAGGGTTTTCTGATTTTCTACTAATTTTATCAACTTCATCAATGTAAACTATACCTCTTTGTGCTTTTTCTACATTGTAATCAGCAGCTTGAAGTAGTTTTAAAATTATATTCTCTACATCTTCACCAACATATCCTGCTTCTGTTAAAGTAGTTGCATCAGCCATTGTAAAAGGAACATCCAATATTCTAGCTAATGTTTGAGCTAGCAAAGTTTTACCACAACCAGTTGGGCCTACTAAAAGAATATTTGATTTTGATAATTCAATATCTTTATTATTTTTTGTTTCATGGTTTAATCTTTTATAATGATTATGCACTGCAACAGAGAGAATTTCTTTCGCAAATTTTTGACCAATAACATAATCATCTAAAACGTTACATATTTCTTTCGGAGTTGGGACGCCATCTTGATGTTTTACTAAAGAACTTTTATTTTCTTCTTTAATAATGTCCATACAAAGTTCAACACATTCATCACAAATAAATACGGTTGGACCTGCAATAAGTTTTCTTACCTCGTGTTGACTTTTTCCACAAAAAGAACAATAGAGAATATTTTTATTATTTTTTTCCGTCATAACGAATCAATAAATATATAATAGATGTGTAGAAAGCTCTTATCAAGCTGAAGTTGTAAACAATTCTAGATCTAGTGTACTATTTCCTCTTTTCTACTACAGAGTCAATTAAACCAAATTTTTTAGCCTCGTCAGCTGTCATGAAATTATCTCTTTCAAGAGCTTTTGAAATTTCATCAGCTGATTTACCAGTATGTTTAGAATAAATGTTGTTTAATCTTTCTTTCAAAGAGAGAATTTCTTTCGCGTGAATCTGAATATCAGTAGCTTGTCCTTGAAACCCCGCTGAGGGCTGATGAACCATAATTCTAGAATTAGGTAATGAATATCTTTTCCCTTTTTCTCCAGCTGCAAGTAAAAAAGATCCCATAGATGAAGCTTGGCCTATGCACAAAGTTGACACTGGAGAATTTATGTATTGCATCGTATCATAAATTCCTAGTCCAGCTGTAACTAAACCGCCTGGACTGTTTATGTAAAAATTAATTTCTTTATTAGGATTTTCTGATTCTAAAAACAACAATTGTGCTGTAACCAAAGACGCAACTGTATCATTTACTGGACCAACCAAAAAAACTATTCTCTCTTTTAATAATCTAGAATAAATATCATACGCCCTTTCACCTTTGCTTGTTTGTTCAACAACCATAGGTATTAGGTTATTCATTTGCTCTTCAATATTACGACTCATTAGATGACTTATACAACTATTGGTTACTTTTTACTAATTTTTTTTGTTTCTACTTTGCTTTTAGTAGGAGATTTAGTTTTTTTTGCTTCTGGCTGGTCTGAATTTTGTTTATTAAATTCTGTAATAATTTTTTCAGCTTCTTTGACATTAATTTTTTTGGACTCGAGACTTATTTTAGATTTAATCAAGCTTAAGATTTTTTCTTCGTAGATAGACCCCTTTAAACTATTGGATGCGGTAGGGTTTTTTTGGTAATAATCTAAGATCATCTTTTCCTGTCCTGGCATTCCTTTAATTTGTTTTTGAATTTCTGCTTTCACTTCTTCATCAGAAACTTTTAACTTATTTTTTTCTCCATATTCGTTTAAAATTAAACCTAGTTTAATCCTTGATTTTGCAATTTTTTCATTTTTCGATTTATTTTTTTCCTTATCTTCGTTTTTCAAATTCTGAGTAATAAGTGAAATTTCTTGATCAATTAAATTTTTAGGCAAATCTACTGAATGATTTTTTTCAATTTGATCAAGTATTTGTTTTTTTGTTATTGAGTTCAAAGCTTGCATATATTGGTTGGAAATTTGTTTCTCAATTAACTTTTTAAGTTCAATTAAATTATTTGCTCCCATTAATTTAGCAAAATTATCATCTATCTTACTTTCAATAGGTTTTTTTACATTTAAGATTTTACATTCAAATTTAGTTTTTTTATTTGCTAGTTCTTTTTTAGGATGATTGGGCGGTAAAACAGCATACAAAACTTTTTGATCATTTTTTTTTACATCTATCAATTGCTCATCAAAACCTTTTAAAAATAAATCTTTACCTAATTCTAGCTGAACACCTTTCCCTTCACTTCCTTCAAATTTATTACCATCAACAGTTGCAGAATAATCAAAAGTTACTTGATCTCCTTTCTTAGCTTTTTCACTATCATTTTTGTCTGTAAATTGTTTATGCTGTATTGAAATTTCTTTTAGCTTATCGTTAATAATTTTTTCTTCAATTTTAAGTTCATATTGTGTTGCCTTATATTTATCAAACGATTTTAGAATAATTTCTGGTAAAGCATCAATTTGAAGTTCATAATTTAAATCTTTACCTTCTCCAAAAGTCTTTAAATCTATTTTTGGTTGACCAGATATTTTTATCTTCTTTTCCTCTATAGCTTTAATTGAAGTTTCTCTCAAAATTTTATCAATAACTTCTCCATAAATTGATTTACCGAATTGGTTTTTGATGACTGAGGGAGGAACTTTTCCTGCTCTAAAACCTTTTAATGATACTTGTTTTTGCAATTCGTTTAATCTCTCTTCAATTTTAATTTGAATTTCTTTTTTATCAACAACTACTGACAAAATAGTTCTTAAACCTTTTTTTGATTGAATTTCTACTTTCATAATTTTAAATGGTGGGCAAGAAGAGACTCGAACTCT
>CACOEA010000023.1 GCA_902626185.1 uncultured Pelagibacteraceae bacterium | reverse complement strand
TAATCTTTAATCTTTCCTTTAATTCATTCATATACTTAAATAAGTCCTTATAGTTTTCAATTTCAGCCTTGAGCTTGGTGTCTATTAAAAGTACTTTTTTGGCAGTCAAATCTTTCAAACTTATAATATTTTTTAAATTCAAATAAATTTTCAAGTTTTTAGTTGTAGACTCAATTGAGCTATTTTGAATACGAAATTTAACATCTGCAAGTACTAAATGTGGAGCTGGAAAAATTTGATAATTGATCGAATTTATATTGGTTGTTTCTAGAGAGTATTTATCAAATAAATATTCTTTAATTAAATTTTGTTTTTTTTCAAAATCAAAAAATTTTGGGATAGAGAAAAAAGTAATTGTAATAACAATTAAAAGCATAATTGCGTACTTTAACTTAAGAAATAAACTGAAAAATTTAGATTCCCTGTTGAGAATTCTTTTAAAAAATTTATTAATCATTTTTTTTATTTTTGCATCTAGTGTATAAATAAAATTTTCAAGTATGAGCAACATTGATAAATTAATTGGTAGCTTAAACAAAGAGCAAAAAGAAGCAGTGCTGAGCACTGAAGGACCTAATCTTATTGTTGCGGGTGCAGGATCTGGAAAAACTAAAGTTCTTACCACTAGATTGATATATATAATTAATGAAAAGAAAGCTTGGCCCAATCAAATACTATGCGTCACGTTCACAAATAAAGCTGCAAAAGAAATGCAAAACAGAGTCATGAAGAATATTAAAGGAAGTTCAAATGCTATTCCTTGGTTAGGAACGTTTCATTCAATAAGTGTTAAATTCTTAAGACGGCATGCTGAAGCTTTAGGGTATAAAAGTAATTTTACAATTTTAGACACAGATGACCAAAAAAAACTAATTAGAAATATTGTTAAAGCAGAAAACTTAGACGCTAAAAAATTTTCACCTATGTTGATAATATACCATATTGATCAATGGAAAAATAAAGGACTGCTTCCTAAAGACATAAAATTGAATAAATCTAGTTCAATAATGAAATCAATCTTAAATGTTTATAAGATTTATCAAAATAAGACTAAAGATTTAAATGCTTTTGATTTTGGAGATTTAATTCTATTTTGTGTTAAATTATTCGAAGATCATAAAGATATTAGAGAAATATATAAAAACAATTTTAAATATATATTAGTTGATGAGTTTCAAGACACAAATTTCATTCAAAATAAATGGCTAAAACTATTGGTAAATGAAAAAGAAAATATTTGTTGTGTTGGTGATGACGATCAATCAATATATAGTTGGAGAGGAGCTGAAATTAAGAACTTTTTAACTTTTGATAAAATTTACAATAATTGTAAAGTTTTCAAATTAGAGCAAAATTATCGATCCACTAAAAATATATTACAAACAGCTTCGGTGTTGATTTCTAATAATTCAAATAGAGTCGGTAAAAAATTATGGTCTTCTGCAAATCAAGGTGAATTAGTTAAATTAAATTGCTATAAAACAGGAAAAGATGAGGCTCAAGGTGTTAGTGATATTATTGAGCATAATTTAAAAAAAAAATATTCTTTTAATGATATTTCAATACTTGTCAGAGCGATATATCAAACAAGGGAATTTGAAGAAAGATTTTTACAAGTAGGTATCGGTTATAGAGTTTTGGGAGGCATTAAATTCTATGAACGAGCAGAAATTAAAGATGCGGTTTGTTATTTACGTATTATAAATCAAAAATTTGATGATTTAGCATTAGAGCGAGTAATTGGCTCGCCAAAAAGGGGTGTTGGAGAGAGCTCGATTAATCAAATTCACCAGTTTGGAAATAAAAATAAACTTTGTTTAGAAGACTCGATTATTAAGCTTATAGAAAAAAATGAGTTTAAACCTAAAATAAAGTCTTCCTTGTCACAGCTGATCAACATGATTCATAAATGGAGAAAAGAAATGCTAAATATGAAACATCATGATCTTCTAAAATTAGTTCTAGATGAATCTGGATATTCAGCAATGCTTAAAAACAAAAAAGATTTAGAAAATGAAAATAGACTTGATAACTTAAAAGAATTGTTAAGAGCTATGCAAGATTATGATAATTTACAAAATTTTCTAGAACATGTTGCCTTGGCAACTTCTGCAGATCAAGATTGGGATGGAGCAAAAGTAAATTTAATGACAATGCATGCTGCAAAAGGATTAGAATTTGAAGTAGTATTTTTGCCAGGGTGGGAAGAAGGGTTATTCCCTCATCAAAAATCTCTTGAGGAAAAAGGCGACTTTGCATTAGAAGAAGAAAGAAGATTAGCTTACGTTGGTATTACTAGAGCAAAAAAAGAGGCATATTTATCTTTTGCAATGAAAAGAACATATCATGGCGATTGGATGGATGCATTACCCTCTAGATTTATAAATGAAATACCAGACGAAAGTGTTGAAAAAAATGAAATGGAAATTGAAAAAAATGTTGATGATTTTGATTTCAATCAAGACAATTCTTTAGAGTTTGATGAGGGACACAGAAGCCCTGGATGGGATAGATATAAAAAAAATAAGATATTAAAATGGAAAAAATAGTTAAATTAAGAAATTATTTTAAAAACTATAACTTGGATGGTTACATAATTCCAAAAAATGACGAATTTTTCAACGAATATACTCCATCAAATAAAGATAGATTAAATTATATTAGTAACTTCTCAGGCTCATTTGGATTTGCACTTATCTTAAAAAAAGAAAATTATTTGTTTGTCGATGGAAGATACACACTACAAGCTAAAATTCAAAGTGAATTAAATTTTAAAGTTATAACTATTCCTGGTAAATATCCGTCAGATATATTTAAAGGGAAAAAATATTTGATTGGATATGACCCGAAACTACATACCAATAAAATGTTAAATATTTTCTTTAAAAAAACTAGTTTCAAACTCGTTCCTGTAGAAGATAATTTAGTTGACAAAATACGGGTTAAATCAAACAGCATTTCTTCAAAAAAATATTATGTTTTACCAAAAAAAGAAGTAGGCCAAAGTTATAAATCAAAAATTGAAGAATTGTCGAAAATATTAAAAAAAAAAGGAGTTGATTATCATTTTGTCACTTCTAGTGAAAATATTGCTTGGTTGCTAAACATAAGAGGTTGGGACTCAAAGTATACACCCATTCCAAATGTTTATTTAATAATAGGTTCTAATAAAGATATTCATTTATTTTGTAATTTAAAAAAAATTGACATTAAATTTAAAAATGCTCTTAAAGGTGTTCGGATATCTAAAATAGAAGATACAGATTTTTTCTTAAAAGATCTCAAACACAAAAAAATTTTGTTAGACGCAGAGACTTGTTCTGTATATTTTGAAAGCATTCTAAAATTAAACAATAAGTTATTCTACTCAGATCCAATTTATTTAATGAAATCGGTAAAAACAAAAACAGAAATTCAAAATATGATTAGATGCCATATTTATGACGGAGTTGCCTTAACAAAATTTTTGTTTTGGGTTAAGAGGAATTTTAAGAATAAAAAAATTAGTGAAATAAGTGCTGAAGAAAAACTTTTGAAGTTTAGAAAAAAAAATAAAAATTTTAAGTTTCCTAGTTTTCCTACAATTTCAGGATCTGGTCCAAATGGAGCAATTATTCATTATAGAGCATCAAAGAAAAGCAATAGAAAGTTGAAAAAAGGAGATATATATCTAGTCGACTCGGGAGGGCAATACAATTATGGTACAACTGATGTTACTAGAACCATATCATTAAATAATAATAGTAAAAGGATAAAGAATATTTTTACAAGAGTTTTACAAGGCCATATTGCCGTTGCTAGTTTTAAGTTAAAAAATAATACAACTGGCTCTGAAGTCGATGTTGTAGCCAGAAAACCTCTTCGTGAAATAAATTTAGACTATGCTCATGGCACAGGTCATGGAGTTGGATACTTTTTAAATGTTCATGAGGGACCTCACGCGATATCAAAAAAGAACAAGATTAAATTTCAAGAGGGTGTAATTGTTTCAAATGAACCTGGTTATTATGAAACAAACAAATTCGGCATAAGAATTGAAAACTTAGTTAGGGTAAAAAAAACAAAAACAGGTTATTTTTTTGATAATTTAACAATGGCGCCCATAGATAAATCTTTAATAAATAAAGAAATGTTAAGACAAAATGAGATACGATGGTTAAATAAATATCATGTAATTGTTTATAAAAATCTAAAAAAATTTATGAATGGTTCTGAGTTAGCTTATCTGAAAGAATCTTGCTCAAATATTTAAAATTTTATACCAATCACCTTCCTTGATTATTTTTACGTTTAATTTTTTAGCACTTTCAATTTTCTTTTTTGTTGGTTTAGAATTACCAACAACTAAAATATTCAATTTTTTTGATACTGAACTTAAAACTTTGCCCCCATTCACTTCAACTATCGACTTTGCCTCTGATCTACTCATCCTTTCAAATCCACCTGTAAACATAATAGACTGATTAACAAATTTTCCCCTTTTATTTTTTTCTTTAAATTCATTAATATTTAATTTTTCTATATATTTTTTTACTATTTCAATATTTACTTTCTTTGAAAAAAAATTGTTTATCGAGTCAATTTGGGTTTCACCTATTCCGTCCAACTCTGCTAGATTTTTTAATATTTCTTCTCTATCTGTTTCATTAAATAAATTGCTAAAGTTAGATATATTTTTAAAAAAACCTGAGAGAATTTTAGCGTTTTCCTGTCCTATATGTCTTATTCCAATAGAAAAAATAAATCTATCAAGGTCGATATTTTTTGATTTATCAATTGCTTTCCTTAGATTATCTATTGATAAATTCCCCCACCCTTCAAGAGTCTTAATCTTTTCATAATCAAGTTTAAAAATATCAGAAGGTTTTCTGATAAAGCTTAGATCCCAAAATTGATCAATTACTTTTTTTCCTAAGCCATCAATATTTAACGCATCTTTAGATACAATATGTTTCAATTTTTCTTTTGCAGTGTAATCACATTCATAACCTCTTGTACAGCGTCTAACAGCATCTTGTTTTTTAGTTGATTTATTTATTTCTTTGTATGTATCTGATCCACATAAACATTTATCTGGAAAAATAAATTTTTTACTACCGTTTTTTCTTTTTGAAACATCAACAGAAACTACTTGAGGTATGACATCTCCTGCTCTTTGAATAAGCACAATATCACCTACTCTAATATCTTTCCTATTAATTTCATCTTCGTTATGTAAAGTTGCATTAGAAACAACTACACCACCTACTGTTACAGGTTCAACTTTTGCTACAGGTGTTATTGCGCCTGTTCTTCCTACTTGAATAACAATATCTTTTATTTTTGTTACTGCTTTTTCTGCAGAAAATTTGTATGCTATAGCCCAGCGAGGAAATGTAGAAGTATTGCCTAGTCTTGACTGTAATTTTAAATCATTGACCTTAAAAACTAATCCATCAATGTCATAATCAAGAGAAGAACGAATCGAGTCGATATAAGAATATCTTTTTTCTATTTCGTTTAGGTTTTGAACTTTTTTGATTAAAGGATTAGTTGAAAAACCCCAATAATTTATTTTTTCTAAAAATTCTGACTGTGTCTTAAATATCATAGGTTCAACAGCGCCAAATCCATAAGCAAAATACTTGAGTGGAATTTTAGAAGTTTCTTTAGAGTCTTTTTGCCTCAAGGAACCGCCAGCGGCATTTCTTGGATTAGCAAAGCTCCCTCTAATTTTTTCAAAATCTTTCTTGCCGATATATACCTCTGCTCTTACCTCGAGTAAGGAAGGTATATTTTTACCCTTAATTTTTTTGGGAATTCTATTTATAGTTTTTAAATTTTCGAGAATATCTTCTCCGGTAGTTCCATCTCCTCGAGAGAGACCTTTTGTTAGAACGCCATCTTCATAAATTAATGTTGCTGAAATACCGTCAATTTTAGGTTCAGAGAAAAAATCAATATCTTTTTTATTATTTAAAAAATTACCAATTTTACTGATAAAATCATTCATATCCTTGATGTCAAATGCATTTGATAATGAAAGCATTGGTTTTAAGTGTTTTATTTTTTTGAATTTATTTGATGGAGGTGATCCTACTGATCGACTTAAGTTTAATTTTTTCAAGAACTTATTTTTAGCTTCTAAATCTAAAACCTCTTTTTTTAAATTATCATATTTGGCATCAGAAATTACAGGTTTGTCTTGGTCAAAATAAAGCTTGTCATGTTTTTTTAACAAATTAAGTTTTTTTTTATATAAATTAATAATTTCTAACTTTTGAACCATTGGTCTACTTTATTTTGTTTAAAATTTTTTTAAAAAAACTCTGGTCTTTTCGATTAACTTTTTCTTTTTTAGAAATTTTATAATCTTTATTTAAAAGTTTATAAGATTGTTCAAACCATTCGCTTGAATTATAATTATACCCAAGAATCTTAGCGTATTTTTTAGCCTCGTCCTCTAAACCAAGATAATAATGTATTTCTACTAATCTATGAAGAGCCTCTTCAATAAAAACTGTTTCTTGATAATCTTTTAAAATCACTTTTAGTCTATTGATTGCTGGAACCCATTTTTGTGTAGAAATATAATATTTAGCAACATAAAGTTCTTTTGCGGCTAATTGATTTGTAATTAAATCCATCTTAAATTTCAAATCAATTGCATATTCTGAGTTAGGATATTTATTTAAAAAAAAATTTATTTTTTTAGTTGCTTTAAGCAAAGGCTCAAGATCTTTTTTTTCATCTGAAATTTGTTCATAATAAACTAAGGCACTCAAATAATGAGCATACATTACATTTTTATCCGCGGGATATTTTCTGAGATATCTCTCTAAGTTTTCTAATGCTTCATCATAAAAATTTATGCCATATAAAGCATAACTCGACATAATTGCTGCTTTTGCTGCATACTCTACAGTTTCAAAATTAAGTTCTGCTTCTGAAAATTTTTTATTAGCATAAAAATAATCTCCTTTTGAAAATGCTTCAAATCCCTCAGAATATACTTGATAAGGATCGACTTTTTTTTGAAGCTGTATCTGTACTTCGTCTTTTTTTTTTGCACACGATATATTAATAAAAATGAGTATTAAAATTATTATAATTTTTTGAAACATAAACTCATTAATAACAAATTAAGATGAAATGGTAAATTTTAATGATGTTATATGCCGATTGCTACTGGGTTTTTGTAAGAATTTTGGATTTTATTCTCGTTATTTTTCGAATTTTCAAAGCTCCAGTTATCTTTATTTGAGAAGAATTTATTTAATAATTTATTTGTTAGAGCATGTCCGCCTTGGGATGTTTTGATGTGACCAAAAATACGATTACCAGATAACATAATATCACCTAGACAATCGAGAATCTTGTGATAAACAAACTCATGCCTATTTCTTAAACCATCCTCATTTAGAATTTTGTTTCCCTGAACTACTATTGCATTATCTAGCGAACCACCTTTAGCTAAACCCATACTTTTTATATTATCAATATCTTCATACAAACAGAAAGTTCTAGAATTATAAATATCTACTAAATTATCATTGCTTAGCTTAAATTCTTTTCTTCTAGTTCTAATTAACGGATTTTTATAAACTATTTCAAAATCAACTATTAAATCTTTATCAAGAGGTTCAATTGAGATAAATTTTTCCCCTTCGCTAATTTCTACTTTCTTCAATACTTTAATAAATTTTCTTGGTTCAGTTTGTTCCTTAATGCCAACTGATCTAATAGCATCGACAAATTCAACAGCTGATCCATCCATTATTGGAATTTCTGAAGCGTCAACTTCGACTACTGCATTGTCAATGCCCTCTCCATAAAATGCAGCCATTAGATGTTCTACAGTAGATATGGTTGCGCCACTTTCATTTTTGAGTTTTGTACATAATATAGGTTCAACAACATTCTTAAAATTTGCATTTATTTCATTGCTAGATTTAAGATCTACTCTTTTAAAAATAATTCCTGAGTTTGGACCAGAGGGTTTTATCTTTAAATTAACTTCTACACCGTTATGTAGGCCGATGCCTTTTAGCTCAATTTTCTCATTAACAGTTTTTTGTTTTGAATTTAACATTCCGCTGTTATACAAAATTCAATTTATGAAATTAAAACAACAAATGTTTCCAAAAAAAAACAAAGTGCTAACCAAATATTGACTTAAAAATCCTTGTAATAAGAGAGTTTTTTGTTTGGGTGATTGGTATTGCCTCTTTTTTCCATCCAAAAGTTGATAGATTTACAGCACTTGAAATCAAAAGTTCTGTATCAAAGTTATCAATAAAATTTACTTTTATTCCTCTGCTCTTAATGAAATAAGTTCTGAAGATTTCTTCGAAATTAGTTTTAATTTTGTTGTCCCCTATTAAAACATAAATATCATTGCAATCTTTTTTAAGGTATTTCA
>CACOEA010000022.1 GCA_902626185.1 uncultured Pelagibacteraceae bacterium | reverse complement strand
CGAAGAATTGGTAAAATGGAAAAAAGACATTATTAAAGCAAATAATTTAGGTAATTTATTAAATTCCTCAGATGATAACGTTTCTTCCGCCGATATAGTTGACCAAGCATCTTCTTACACTGATAAAACAGTCGAAATGAAGGCTTTAAACCGTAGTAGAAAATTGATTTCAAAAATAAACTCTGCACTGCAAAGGTTAAAAGATGGAACGTATGGGTATTGTGAAGAAACTGGAGAACCTATCGGATTAAAAAGATTAATGGCTAGACCAGTAGCTACTCTTTCAATCGAAGCGCAAGAAAAACACGAAAGAGATGAAAAAATTTTTGTAGAAGATTAAACTTTAGGAATTTTTTCTCCCTTACCTAATAAATCATAACCTTTTTGTACAGCTTCCCTTTCGGATATGTCTGTGTACCATCTTGTCAAATTAGAAAATCTTTTTAATCCAATATCGTGCCATTCATGTCTTGCGATCCAAGGGAAAGTGGCTATGTCCGCAATTGTGTAATTTTTACCGGCTAAATAATTTGTATTAGAAAGTCTTTCATCTAAATCTTTATAAATTTGTTCTGCAATTTTAAAATATCTTTCTTCCCCAAATTTACTTTTACCAGGATTGTAATGATGAAATTGATGGTGCTGTCCTAGCATTGGTCCTACATAAGCCATTTGTCCCATCAGCCATTGGTTGACTAAAAGTCTATCTTCAGTATCGTAAAACTTGCCGATTTTTTCTGCAAGATAAATAAGTATTGCGCCTGACTCAAAAACACTTTTTTTGTTTTCATGATCAATTATAACTGGAATTTTGCTAAAGGGGCTTATTTTTCTAAATTCTGGTTTAAACTGCTCGTTTTTAAAAATGTTTATTTTTGTAATCTTATATTCTATGCATGATTCTTCTAACATAATTGAAATCTTTTTACCGTTTGGCGTATCAGCGGTTAAAAGCTCAATCATTTTTTTCCAAGTCTATCTTGGATAGTTTTAGAGGATGTTGTGAATTCAAATCTATATTTTTCATTAGGTCGCGCACGTTTGAAACATTCAACTGAAGCCAGGGCAACCTCATGAAAACCAGATAATATTAGTTTAAGTTTACCTTCGTAATTACAAATATCTCCCGCTGCAAAAATTCCCTTTTTACTGGTTTCAAAGTTATTTGGATTTACTGAAATAGTTTTTTTGTCCATATTTAAGCCCCACTCTGCAATTGGGCCAAGTTTCATTACAAGACCAAAAAAACTTAAAATAATATCTGTTTTAATTTTTTCAGTTTTACCATTATCGTCTTTTATAGTAATAGATTTTACCTCGTCATCTCCTTCAATTTTTTCTAGTTGAAAAGGTGTTTTAATTGATATTTTTCCTTGTCCCTCTAATTTTTTAATTGCATCTAAAGTGTGTTGTGCTCCTCTAAATTCATCCCTTCTGTGAATTAGTGTAATATTGGAAAATTTTGATAATTCTAATGTCCAGTCTAAAGCTGAGTCTCCACCTCCAAAGATGCAAATATTTTTGTTCTTAAATTCTTCTTTATTTTTAACCGCGTAAAATATTGATTTACCTTCAAATTTTTCAATGTTTTTCAGCGCGAGTTTTCTAGGCTCAAAAGAACCTACACCGCCTGCAATTATTATATTCGGTGTAGAAAACTCATTCCCATTGTTAGTTTTTACAAACCAGTTACCATTTTCAGATTTTACTTCCTCAACTCTCTCATTTAGATAAAGGGTTGTTTTAAATGGTTTTATTTGTTCAAGAAGCCTATCTGTTAATTCTTTTCCAGTGCACTCTGGAACTGCAGGAATGTCGTAGATAGGTTTGTCTGGATAAAGTTCAATACATTGACCTCCAGCTTTATCTAGATTGTCGATAACAACTGCTTTGAGCCCTTTAATTCCTAATTGATGAACTGCGAACAAACCTACCGGACCTGCTCCTATAATAACTACGTCAGTTTTAATCATTAAGATTGTTTTTCTGGTGTTGTTACGACTAAACCGTCTAAATCATCTGTGATTGTTATTTGACAGCTCAATCTGCTATTTTTTTTTGGTTCAAATGCCATGTCGATCATATCAACTTCTCCATCTTCTGCTTTAGGCATCTTATTAAACCAACTTTCTTCGACATAAACATGGCAAGTTGCACACGCCATTGAACCTCCACAATCAGCGTCTATACCAGGAATTTCATTTTGCACAGCCCCTTCCATCACGGTAAGTCTGTTATCTACCTCTATAGTCCTAGAATTTCCTTGGTAGTCTTTAAAAGTAATTTTTGCCATATGTTTAATATAAGTATCTAAAAAAAAAGGGCAAGTATGTGAGACATACTCGCCCTTTTAAAAGTTTATAATCTATTATCTAGAAGATAATCTTGTATTTTGCATTGCAGCTGCCCAAATCACTAGACCGAATGCGATCTTGTTAATGAAGTCAGCTAAGTTATAAATAACGTTTAATGCATTTGCATCGACACCACCAGTTAGGTAACCAAATACATATCCTAAAGGATATATTGCCCAACCAATTGTTACGATAATTCTCATAGCACTGAAAGCAGTAGTCATTGCTCTGTTTCCAGTTTTAGCAGCCATTGTACCTGCTTCTCCTGAGAATATTTCAAACAAGATGTAGATCCATCCAGCCATTCCTATTACGAAACCTACAAATGGTTGAATATAACCAGCTTCACCTAAGTATCCACCGATTAACATTACTAATGAACCAATTAATAGTTTCCAGAATATTGACGTTGGCACTTTTCTTACAGCTGCCAAGATTAGATAGAATTCTACCATTTGAAGTGGCACAGTGATTAACCAATCAATATATCTGTATACTGTTGGAGTATCACCCGTACTAATCCAAACGTCTCGCATGTACATGTAGTGTACAAATGCAACACCAGTAACTAGTCCAGCTACTGAAATTGATGTTCTCCATGATGCAGCTACTGTGTTTCTTTCAGCAAAGAAGAATACAGTTGTTGCAATCATTCCCATTGATACCAACCAGAATGAAATTCCTACGAAATCATCTGTTGCTAACATGGCAGTCGATGCGTTAGCTGAGCTTGTAATACCTAAAACGGCAACAGCTGCTAAAGCAAATAGACTTAATTTTCTCATGAAAACCTCCCTCGTTAGTTAGTTTTCTGTTTTAGTTTAATATTAAACTATTCAATAAATGATTAACTCTTCATTTACGAATAAGTTGAGCGAACCTTAATAAAAATTGAAGTTACAGTGAAGTGTTTTTTTGCTTAAAAAAGCCTGTTTTTATTGGATTTTTTGTTTTTTTTTGGGGATATTTATGAAATAATGCTGAATAAATTAACTTTTCTGAGGGATTAAATTGAGTCGAAAATATAAGGAAATTTACAATAAATCTATCGTTAATAAAGAAGAATTTTGGAAAAATATATCTGAAGATATTTTTTGGTACAAAAAACCAACTAAAATACTTAACTCAAGCAATCCACCATTTTACAAATGGTTTGAAGATGGTGTTACAAACACATGTTATAACGCTTTAGACTATCATATAGATAAAGGTAGAGGTGAAAAACTGGCTATTATCTACGATAGTCCAATAACTGGTACGCAAAAAAAAATTTCATATAATATTTTAAGAGAGAAAGTTGCACTTTTCGCTGGTGCATTAAAAAATCAAGGCATTGTTAAAGGAGATAGAGTAATAATTTATATGCCGATGATACCTGAGGCTGTAATAGCAATGTTGGCTTGTGGAAGAATTGGCGCTGTGCATTCTGTTGTCTTTGGAGGTTTTGCAGCAAATGAATTGGCGAGTAGAATTGATGACTCAAAAGCAAAATTAATTGTTTCAGCATCCTGCGGATATGAACCTGGAAGGACTGTCCATTACAAACCTTTAGTAAATAAAGCTCTTCAACTTGCATCACATAAACCAAATAAATGTATAATATTTCAGAGAGAAAAAGATAAAGCAGAATTAAATCCAACAATGGATATTACTTGGGAAGATGCTCATAAAGATGTTCAGCCTGCAAAATGTGAACAAATGAATTCTAATGACTATGCATATATTCTTTATACTTCTGGCACTACCGGCTTACCTAAAGGAATAGTAAGAGATATCGGTGGTCACATAGTTGCATTAAAATGGACAATGAAAAACATTTATAATATCGATCAAAATGATGTCTGGTGGTCGGCAAGTGATATTGGTTGGATTGTAGGGCATTCTTATATTGTTTATGCTCCATTATTTTATGGATGCACAACAATTTTATTTGAAGGAAAACCAGTTGGCACTCCAGATGCTGGGGTTTTTTGGAGGATTATCTCAGAACACAAGGTTAAATCGTTATTTACAGCACCAACTGCTATCAGAGCGATTAAAAAAGAGGATCCTAACGGGGAATTTTTTAAAAAGTACGATCTTAGTAAATTTGAGAAATTATTTCTCGCAGGTGAAAGAGCTGATCCAGATACAATCAAATGGTTCGAAAAACTATCTGGTTCACCTGTAATTGACCATTGGTGGCAAACTGAAACAAGTTGGGCGATAACATCTAATTGCACAGGGATAGAGTCATTTCCTGTTAAATATGGTTCTGCGTTTAAACCGGTGCCTGGTTATGACTTAAAAGTTTTAAATTCCGAAGGCAAAGAAGTTGGTCCTGGAAAAATGGGTGATATAGTCGTCAAACTACCTCTTCCCCCCGGAACCTTTCCAACTTTATGGGGAGCAGACAAAAGATATAAAGAGAATTATATGTCTACTTACCCGGGTTATTATTTAACTTACGATGCAGGTCACATTGATGAAGATGGTTATGTTTGGATCATGTCTAGAACAGATGATATTATAAACGTAGCTGGACACAGGCTTTCTACTGGCGCTATTGAGGAAGTTTTAGCAGAACATAAAGATGTAGCTGAGTGTGCAGTTCTAGGTATCGCTGATAAATTAAAAGGTCAAATTCCTATGGGACTACTCGCACTTAAAGCTGGCGTTACAAAAGAAAAAAAAGAAATAATATCGGAATGTATTAAAATGGTTAGAGATAAAGTTGGTCCTGTGGCAGCTTTTAAAATTGCAATAATTGTAAAAAGATTACCAAAAACAAGATCTGGGAAAATATTAAGAGGAACTGTTAGAAAAATTGCAGACAATGAGCCTTATAAGATGCCAGCTACAATAGATGATCCGGCAATTTTGGATGAGATTAAACAGGATTTAAAAGATAATAATATTTTAAAAGTTTAATGGTTGTCCTAACGCTTTAGAAATAATTTTTCCGTCTGACATAACAACTGCTCCGTGGACAATTGTTGCAACAGGAAAACCTGTTACTTTGTAATTATTAAATGGTGTCCATCCACACTTGCTAGCAATCATCTCATCTTTTATCATTACTTCTTTATTCATATCAACGATTGTCAAATCAGCATCATAGTTTTCTTTTATGAATCCTTTATTCTTAATTCCAAAAATTCTACTTGGATTTTCACACATAAGTTTAATTAATTGTTCTAATTTAAGTTTGCCTTTGTTTACATGATCTATCATTATTGGAAAAATAGTTTGAACTCCTGGCATTCCTGATGGAGATTCGGGATACACTTTTTTCTTGTTTTCTTTTGTATGAGGCGCATGATCAGAGCCAAGAACATCTACTATATCGTTTTTAATTGCTATCCAAAGCCTATCATAGTGATCTTTTGTTCTTAGAGGTGGATTCATTTGTGCGTATGTTCCTAATTTGTCATAACAATCTGGAGCATATAAAGTTAGATGCTGAGGAGTAGTTTCAAAAGTCACATTCTTTTTATGCATTGCAAGAAAGTCAACCTCCTCTTTTGTTGTTACGTGTAACACATGAATCTTTTTATTATATCTCTCTGCAATTTTGACAACTCTACGCGTTGATGACATTGCTGTCTCACTATTTCTCCACTCAGGATGTGAATGAACGTCTCCCTTTTTAATAAATTTCTTTCTTATATTTAGTATTTCTTCATCTTCAGAATGTATAGAAACTATTCTATCAGCTTTTGAAATTACTTTTTCAATGTCTGCTTCTTTATCAACTAATAAATTCCCCGTAGATGAACCAGCAAAGAGTTTGATCCCACAGCATCCCTTTAAATTTTTAAGTTTGGATAGTTGATCTGTATTTTCAGGCGTAGCACCAAAATAAAATGCGTAGTTACTATGCATTCTATCTTTAGCTAATTGAAGTTTTTTTTCAAATTCAATTAAGTTAGATGTAGGTGGGTTTGTGTTAGGCATCTCAAATAATGAGGTAACGCCACCTAGCACTGCAGCTCGACTACCACTTTCTAAATCTTCAGCATCGGTTGATCCTGGTTCACGGAAGTGAACTTGAGTATCAATTATCCCGGGCAGAATCACTTTATCAGTAGCATCAAAAACTTTAGCGCTATTTAATTCAATTTTACCAATCTTAGTTATTTTGTTCCCTGATAAACCTAGATCTGTTTTGACTAAATTACCATTGATATAGCAAGATCCGTTTTTTATGATGAGACTATAATTATCAGACATATTTTTAAAATTATTATACTATATACTCTATTAATATGGAAAAAGACCAGATTATTATTTTAGAAAATCGAGGATTAGTATCTGTAACTGGAGATGATGCCAAAGAATATCTCCAAAATTTAATCACGAACGACATTAATAAAGTATCTAAAAAAAATTCAATATTTGCAGCATTGTTAAGTCCACAAGGTAAATATTTATTTGATTTTTTTGTAATAAAAATGAGTGATGGCTATTTACTAGATTGTGATGGAAATTCTACTAGTAAACTTATCGAAAATTTATTTAAATATAAAATAAGATCAAGAATAAAGATCGAAGACTTATCCTCAAAATTTGTTGTTGGGATAATAAGTTTTGAAAATTTTGAAAATATACAAAAAGAAATTGACAAAAAAGAATTAACTTTAGAATACAGAGAAAGTCCAATTTTTGTTGATCCTAGAAATATTGGTTTAGGAGCACGAATAATTTCACCTTTAGAAAAACTTTATTTAACAATTAAGAATCTAAACTTAAAGATTTCAAAAAGTAAATTTTACATTGAAAAAGCTTTTAATATAGGAATACCTGTAGAGGGTTTGACTAATTTACAAAATAAATTATTTGGACTTGAGTCAAATTTTGAAAAATTAAACGCAATAGACTTTAAAAAAGGCTGTTATGTCGGCCAAGAAAATACTGCGAGAATGAAGTTAAAAAACAAAATTAGAAGGAAATTAATGCCTATAAAAACCAGTGAAGAAATAAAAATTGGTGATGAAATAAAATATAATGAAATTGTAATTGGAAAAATTTTAATAGATAAACCATATCCATTTGCTTTGATAAAATTATATGATCCAGAATTTTCAGTATTTAAAGACAAAAAGTTAAAAGTTAATAATATCAATGTTGAAATAATATCATGAAGACTCCAAACGAAAATTTTAATTGGACTTGTAAACATACTTGGAATTTAAGTGCAAAAAATACATTATGGTGTCTACTTGGTTGTTCAATTGGAGATTTTGGAACTATTCTTTTCTTCCAATTAACAGAAATCCCGTTTCCAATCTTAGGAATAATGACCTTAGCTATAATTAACGGCTTATTAACAAGTATTGCACTAGAAACTATAATTTTAATGAATCAAAAATTTGAATTTTATAATGCTTTAAAGACCGCATTGGGAATGAGCTTTATCTCTATGATAAGCATGGAAGTAGCTATGAACTTAGTAGATTATTTTTTAGTAGGTGATGCTAAACTAACGTGGTGGGTAATTCCATTTATGCTTATAGCAGGATTTATTACTCCTTGGCCTTATAACTACTGGAAATTAAAAATGTTTAATCAAGCGTGCCATTAGTTATCTCTTGTAAAAATTAAATTCTTAATGCAATATGTTATCTTTAGTAATATATTTCCTTTTAAATGATATTTAAAAAATTAATCTTATTTTCGTATTTTTTGTTTATTCACAACCATGCACATGCATACATTGACCCAGGTACTGGAAGTATTCTATTACAGGCACTACTCGGACTTGTTGCAGCGGTCGGTGCTTATATTACCTTATACTGGAGGAAATTTAAAAATTTTATAAATAAAGTTTTTAAAATTAAGAAAAAAGATTGAGTAAAAAAAATTATGAATTTGGTTCTTTTAGGGACCCCGCTGGAAGAATTTTTTATAAAGAAAATAATGTTTACAGAGAAATAAATAAAAATGGAATTAAAAGATTTGAATTTATTAAAAAAGATAATCTTATTAATGATCTTATAGATAATGAGTATTTAGTAAATACAGAAGTATCAGAAATTAATGAAAACAAAATCATTTTAAAGCATGAGAAATTAAATTTTATTTCTTATCCATACGAGTGGACATTCACTCAATTGAAGGATGCGGCGTTATTTCATTTAGATTTACAGATATTTCTTTTAAATAAGAATGCAAAATTAATTGATGCCAGCGCATACAATATACAATTTAAAAATAATAAACCAATTTTCATAGATATTTTATCTATAGATAAGTATTCGGATGGTGAATACTGGTATGCACATAAGCAATTTTGTGAAAATTTTTTAAACCCATTAGTCTTATGTGCAAAAAAAGGTATAAATTTCAATAACTGGTTTAGGGGAAACTTAGAGGGTATTCATACAAAAGAAATATCAAAATTATTGAGTATTTTTGATTTATTATCACCTACGCTTTTTTTTCATATATTTCTTTTAAACAGGTTTGAAGAACAATCATCTGCCAATCCTAAGACTACCAATCGTAAATTAAACACCACCAGAAAATTTTCAAAAAAATCCTATTTAAATTTACTTAATCAGTTGAGAAATTATATTAAAGGTCTGGAAAACAAAAAAATACCTTCAAACTGGGACAACTATTCAGAAAAAAATACCTATACTTTTAAAGAGGAAGAAAGAAAGTTAGAAATAGTAAAAAAATTTGTAGATGAAAATAGAATAGGTTTTTTAGCTGATCTTGGGTGCAATGAAGGTAAATATTCAGAATATGCTTCAAAACAAAAAAAAATTAAAGTTATTGGCATTGACTTTGATTTAAATGTTTTAGATAGAGCCTACAAAAAATCAAAAAAAGATAATTCTAATTTTTTTCCAATCTATGCTGATTTTTCAAATCCAAGTAATAATCTTGGATGGATGGAAATTGAGAGAAAAAGTCTTATACAAAGATCAAAATTTGATGGGATTATTGCGCTTGCTTTAATTCATCATCTAACTTTAGCTAAAAATATTCCTTTAGAAGATGTTATTAGATGGCTGACATCTCTCGCTCCATCGGGATTAATTGAGTTTGTTCCTAAAGAAGATCCTACTTCAAGAATAATGTTAAAGCTAAAAGGTGACATTTTTCCAAATTATACTGAAAAAAACTTTCAAGATACTTTATCTAAATTCGCTAATATTAAAAATATTTCTTCGGTAACTAACACAGAAAGAAAAATTTACGAGTTTTCGATTAAAAGTTAATTTTTTAAAAATACTTTACCATAGTTAGGATTTGACTCGTAGAAACTTTGAAATTTCAAATCTTTTATATAATTTAAGTCTTTATTGCCTGCACAAATTAAAGCAAAGCGAAGTACATTAACAATAGAGTTTGGGCTTTGTAAATCTTCACATCTTTTCGGTACTTTGTATGCAAAAAATGGTTTGAACCTTATTTCATCTCTTTTTATATCATTTTTTTTCATTAAATTTTCGTTAAAAGACCAACCATGATCTCCTAGTATCAAGATCATATTGTTCTCATTTATCTTATTAATCTTATCAGTCCAATTGGAAATTGATTTGATTAAACAATTATAAGCATAAGAGTAGTATTGTGAGTCATTTAATTTTGTAATTTTTGTTGACTCATTTTTTATATTGCAATTTCGGTCAAAAATATATGGAGGGTGAGGGCTCAATACATGTAGCAGATATATATCGCCTTTTGTCTTTATATGTTTTTGATTTGAAAAATTAGGTGTCATTAAAAAATTTAAAGCTTCTTTATTTTTATCTTCGGGTGAATAAAAATTTAAAATATAGCTAAAAATGCTATCGCTATAAAACAATTTTAGTCTTGAAATCTTTTTATATAGAGGGTCAGAATTTAAACATTTAACATATGAATTATCCTGGCAAAAAGCCCATTCATTTCCGAGCCAAATTAATTTTTTTTTAGTTTTTCTCAAAATTTTGAATAAATCGTTATCTTTTTTTTCATTTAAGACAAAAGATGGAAAAAAGTCTTTTCTACTATT
>CACOEA010000021.1 GCA_902626185.1 uncultured Pelagibacteraceae bacterium | reverse complement strand
CATATTTATCAAAATCTAAAACTAAAACATTATTTGTTTTTAGATAATGTTGTCCGAGTTTATGATATTTGCCTTTAGTCAAGGTCCTTTCTAAATAAATCCACGTATCTTCGTTAGTGACAGATTTTGAGTGGGGTTGACCTATTATATTTATCACGTCGTTTTTATTACTTTCATTAACCAGTAATTTATTTGACCTATTTTCAAGAAATAGTATACCGTGGTTTTTGGCTGATTCTTGTAATTGACAGCTTGATAAAATAAATAATAAAACTAAAATTATTTTATAATAATGATATTTAAAACTAAAAAACATAATTCTGATTTATATAATACATTATTATATTTATCTCGAAATTTAAACTTTTATAAGGCAATTAAACTCAACGATACATTTGAAACCAGAGTCTACCTTATGTTTATTCATTTTTCTTTAATTTTGCTTATTTTTAAGAAAAAAAATGTGAATTTTCCCCAAGATGAATACGATAACCTTTTTCATAGTATTGAAAATAATCTTAGAGAATTAGGTTTGGGAGATGTTGGTGTGAACAAAAAAATGAAAGATCTTAATAAAATTTTCTATGATATTTTGTTAAAGATCAATAATTCAGAGACTGAATTTAAGATTAATAGAAATATTGTTTTAAAGTATTTTGAGAATTTAAATGAATCAAATAATGAGAAATATGAGCTTTTTATACAATATTTTACAAAATTTTATCATTTTTGTTTTGAATTACATCCAGAAACTATGATAAAAGATGCAATTAAATTTAAGGTTTAATATGGCAGTACCTAAAAGAAAAACATCTGTTTCAAAAAAAAAGATGAGAAGATCTCACCACAGAATTAATTCAACAAATATTGTTGAAGACAAAAAAAGTGGCGAATATAGACTTTCTCACCATGTTGATCTGAAATCCGGATTTTATAACGGGAAAAAAATACTAGATATTTAAGTAAAACTAATGAAAAAAAAAATTACTATTGCCGTTGATGCAATGGGTGGTGAGGATGCACCAAAAAAGAACATAGAGGGTCTTAATATTTTTTTAAAAAAAAATAGTTTAAAAAATGATTTTGAAATACTTTTATATGGAGATGAAAATATTTTAAAAAATGAACTTAATAAACATAAAATTTCACAAAACAAATGTAAAATTATTCATACAAAATCTGTTGTTTCTGACGAAGAAACACCTTTAACAGCTATAAAAAGTTCAAAAGATACAAGTATGTGGAATTCTGTAAAATCTCAAATTGACGGCAGCGCAGATATATCATTATCTGCTGGTAACACAGGAGTGTTATTAGTTATCTCAAGAATGATACTTAAAACTATGGAAGACGTTAGCAAACCTGCTTTAGCTGGTTTGTGGCCGAGCAAAAATGGTATTAGTGTTGTTTTAGACTTAGGAGCAAATATAGAGTGTGATGAAAAAAATTTAGTCGATTTTTCAGAGATGGGTGCAGCACTTTATAAATCAATTTTTCCTGATCAAAAACCTATTGTTTCACTTTTAAATATTGGATCTGAGGAAATTAAAGGAACAGAAGTAATTAAGAAAGCCTATTCAGTTTTAAAAGACATGGATGAGAAAAATAATTTTCTTTTTGGCGGTTATATTGAAGGTAATAAAATTATGGATGGATCAACTAATGTAATTGTAACAGATGGATTTACAGGAAACGTAGCATTAAAAACTGCTGAAGGTACTGCAAAATTTATTACAGATAGTTTAAAAAAATCTTTATCAGAAAATATTTTTACAAAAATTTCAGTGCTTCTCTCATATTTTTCACTGAGGAAATTTAAATCGAAATTGGATCCAAGAAAATACAATGGTGCTATTTTTTTAGGTTTAAATGGTCCTGTAGTTAAAAGTCATGGCGGGACTGATGCATTAGGTTTTTATTATTCAATAGATTTGTGTTATAGAATTATCAAAGGAAATTTAATGGACCAAATTAAAAATAATTTAAGTCATTTGAATGATCAAAAGTAAGAATTCAAATTATACTAAATCAGATATTTCTAAACAGATAACAGATAAAGTTGGCGTTTCTCACAGATATTCTCAACAATTGACAGAGGATTTATTAGAAATTATTAAGAATATAGTAAAAAAAAAGGACTTAAATATAAAAAATTTTGGGACTTTTAAAATACTAAATAAAAAAGAAAGAATAGGAAGAAATCCAAAAACAAAAAAAAATTACAGGATAAACGCTAGAAAATCTATTTCCTTTTTAACATCAAAAAAAATTAAGAATAAAATAAGCAACTTTTGATGAAAAAACTATTAAATATTTCACAATTAGCTCAATTGCTTAATCTGACAAATAAAAAAACAAAAAAACCATTAAATTATGTAATCAGATATTGGGAAAAAGAGTTTTCTGGAATAAAGCCAATTACATTAAATAAAAGAAGATATTATTCCTCAAAACAAATTGAAAAGATTGAGTTAATTAAATATTTGTTAAAAGATAGAGGTCTGACAATAAATGGTGTAAAAAAAGTGCTTAAATCAAATATAAATTCACTTGACGATTATAATTCAATTAGTTTACAAACTGATTACATTAAGCAAAATATTAAAATTAAGAGTAAAAAAATTTTAGAGAAAATCAAAACAATTAAACATGGCAAAAAAATCTCACATTAAAGTACGAATGGTTCCAGAAAGTAAACCAGATAGTAAATTTATATACTATGCGAAAAAACCAACAAAAGGTGAAAAAGCAAAAGATAAGTTAAAACTTAAAAAATACAATCCTAACACTAGAAAGCATGAGTTTTTTGTTGAAAAAAAACTTCCCCCACATAGTAAATAATTATTTTTTTTTAAAGTTTCTATATTCGTAACTAATAAACGCTCTAATCATTGCGTTCCATATCTTATTAGTAATAAGTGGATCAATCTTTTTTTGAATAGATTTCTTTCTTATATTTTTCAAAATTACTCTAATTCTTTTTCTATCAACAATGTCTTTTTTAAACTCTTTATTTTTTATAACAAGATCAACGAGTTTAGATCTTTTTTTAATCAATTCTAAAAAAGAATTGTCTAATTTATCTAGTGATTTTCTAATTTTTAATATATTTTTTTTATTCATCGCGACATTAAGATAATACAATTTATCAATAATTTATATATAAAATAAATTAGATCATGAATAATATAAATAAACTTTTTTATTACTGGTTATCTTTATCATTTGTTTTGGTTTTTATAATGGTTATTGTGGGAGGACTAACGAGATTAACAGACTCGGGTCTATCAATTACTGAATGGGAGTTATTTAGTGGTATTTTTCCACCTTTTGATAAATCTGAATGGGATCGATATTTTACACTGTATAAAGAAATACCTCAGTATAAACTTTTAAATTACGACATGACGTTAGATGAATTTAAAATAATTTATTATTGGGAATACTTTCACAGAATATTAGGTAGAATTATTGGATTATTTTTTTTGATACCTTTAATTTTATTTTACTTTACAAAAAAAATTGACAAAAAATACTTATCAATTTGTGCATCAATATTTTTTTTAATACTTGTTCAAGGCTTAGTAGGGTGGTACATGGTAAAAAGTGGGTTAACGCAAAATATATCTGTTAGTCATTACAGATTATCTTTACATTTATCGATCGCGTTTATAATCATTGGATTGATTTACTGGACAATAATTAATGTTAAAAAGAGTACTACGATTAGCTTGTTCGTAAATAAAAAATACAATTATTTTTTTTATTTTCTTATTCTTTTAGTTTTCACCCAAATTATATTAGGCGCATTTGTATCAGGATTAGACGCTGGAAAAATATATCAGACATGGCCATTAATGGACTTAACTTTCTTCCCTTCGGATGTAGATATATCTAAGACATTGGATTTGTTAAACTTTAATAATCATAGCTTAGTTCAATTTTATCATCGAAATTTAGCTTATTTCTTATCTTTTTATATTTTGGTTTTTGGTTTTTTTATTTTTATTAAAAAAATTTATAATTTGTACAAACCTTTTTTATACTTATTCATATTTTTAATTGTTCAAATCTCTTTAGGAATATTTACTTTAATAAGCGGTTTAAATATTTATCTTGCGTCAGCACACCAGATATGTAGCTTACTTCTTATGTTAAGTGTGATAAATTTGTATTATTATTACTTAAAATAAATTGACATTTACATCTATAATTAGTACTTATCGCCATTAATTATGACACCCTTTATTAAAAAAAAAGAAGTAAAAAAAGATTGGTATCTAATCAATGCTGAGAATGCAGCCGTAGGAAGATTGGCTTCCTATATATCTAAAGTATTGAGAGGTAAAAATAAGTCAACTTATAATCCCCATATAGATAATGGAGATTTTGTAATAGTGACAAATATTGAAAAAATTAGATTTACAGGAAAAAAATATAAAGAAAAAAAATATTTTAAACATACTGGTCACCCTGGAGGTATAAAAGAAACGACTCCCTTACAGTTGAATGAAAAAAATAAAACTCACGAAATTTTGAAATTAGCAGTCAAAAGAATGTTACCAGGTGGTCCATTGGCTAAAAAACAATTAACTAAACTAAAAATATATAATGGCTCTTCCCACCCACACGAAAATCAAAAGCCTAAAACTGTCGAATTTGAAAAATTAAATAAAAAGAATATAGTGAAAAATTAATGGAAAGCATAAACACAAACATAAGCACAAGAAAAATTAAGTTAGACTTTAAGGATAGTAAATACGCAACTGGTAGAAGAAAAAAATCTATAGCTAAGGTCTGGGTTAAAAAAGGATCTGGAAATATATTTGTTAATGGCATTAAGATGAACGAATATTTTAAAAGACCTGTACATCAAATAATAGTAACGAGACCTTTAGAAATTTCAGAGGTAAGAACAAACTATGATGTAAAATGTTCAGTAAAAGGTGGAGGCTTGTCAGGTCAAGCTGGAGCGATTATTTTAGGAATTTCAAAAGCATTGATATCACACGACCAGCTTCTAAAAAAGAATCTTAAAAAAGATAAACTGACCACCAGAGACTCACGAGTTGTTGAGAGAAAGAAATATGGCCATAGAAAAGCCAGAAGAAGTTTCCAATTCTCTAAAAGATAATCATTTAATTTAATTATTAACTTCACAGTGTTATAAGATTATATGTCTAAAAAAAAGATAAATGTAGCTATTATAGGAGCTACTGGATATACAGGCCTTGATTTGATTTATTTGCTTTCGGCTCATCCTAGGGTGAATATTAAATATCTTTGCGCAAGAAAGAATCAAGGGAAGAAAGTTTCTTTTTTTGATAAAAGAATTAAAAAAAATCTTCCAAAAATCTCATCTTCTAGAAATATTATTTGGTCTGAAATAGATTTAGTTTATTTATCTTTACCAAATGGTGAGGCACAGAACATAATTAAAAAATTATATTATAAGTATAAGCATTTAAAATTTATTGATTTATCTGCTGACTTTAGGATCACTAATCCTCTTAAATATAAAGAAAATTATAAAAAAAAACATAAAGCAGTTTCATTGATAAAAGACTCTATTTATTCAATATCTGAGTTTGTGCAAAACGATATTAGAAAGTATAGAATCGTAGCCAACCCAGGTTGCTACCCAACTTCTATTCAGCTTCCATTAATACCACTTATTAAAAAAAATTTAATTAATTTTAAGAACATAATTATCGACTCAAAGTCTGGATATTCTGGCGCAGGTAAAAATTTAGAAAAGAAATTTACACATAAAAATTTATATAATTCAACTTTTGCTTATAACCCTAAAAAACATAGACATATTGTAGAAATTGATCAGGAAATAAAAAAATTAACATCGAAAAATATAAATTTTTCTTTTAATCCCCATATATTACCAACATTCAGAGGAATTTTGTCATCTATATATGTTGATCTGAAAAGAAAGGTTTCTGCAAAAAAAATACAAAAAACTTTAAATAAATATTACAAAAAAGATTTCTTTGTTAAAGTTTTAAAAATAAATACAAATCTTGGATCTGGAAACGTTTTATATTCAAATAATTGTGAAATTTCAATTTGTGAAACTAGACTTAAAAATAGAATTGTAATTTTTTGCGCGATAGATAATTTGATAAAAGGCGCCTCTGGTCAAGCGATACAAAACATGAATTTACTTTTTAGATTTAATAAAAAACTAGGTTTGAAATGAGAATAATTTTATTTTTAATGTTTTTTTTTTTAGTACAAGGGTGTAATAAACCCAAAGCAGTTCTGATTTGTGGAGACCATATCTGTGTTAATAAAGCTGAAGCTAGACAATTTTTTGAGGAAAATTTAACTTTAGAAGTCCAAGTTTTAGACAATAAAGACTCTAAAGAAGTTAATCTTGTTGAGCTAAATTTAAAAGCTAATTCAGAGAAAAATAAGAAGATAAGTATCAAACAAAAAAAACAAACTAATCAACAAATTAAGAAACTTACAAAAAAAGAGATAAAAGAAAAGAAAGATGAGCTTAAAAAAAAAGAAAAAAAACTAGAATTAGATAAAAAAATTGCTCTTAAAAAAAAAAATAAAATTAAGTCAAAGATTAAAGAGAAAGATAATGTAAAACAATCAAAATTAAATGATGTTAAACCCACTCAAAAAGTTAATACTAATAAGGAGATAAGAGAAAAAACTGTGTATAAAAGTTCTGAAAAGATAACTGATGTTTGCACTATTCTTGAAAAATGTAGTATTGATGAAATATCCAAGTTTTTAGTTGAACAAGGAAAAAAGAAAAAATTTCCTGATATTGCTACTAGGGAAAATTAATGAAAAAGAAAAAATTAAATATAGCTATTGTTGGATTAGGCAATATTGGATCTAATCTTTATAAATATTTGAATAAAAATAAGAATATTCTTTCAAAGAAAAATAATTGCACTCCAGTAGTGAAATATGTTTCTGCAAAAAATAAAAATAAAAAAAGAGACATTAAAATTTCAAAAAACAAATGGCTACCATCTTTTTCTGATGCTCCTAAAAATAAAGATATTGACATAATTGTTGAATTAATTGGTGGAGCAGAAGGACCTGCTAAAAATTTGGTTTTTAATGCTTTAAAAAATAAAAAACATGTTGTGACTGCAAATAAAGCTCTAATTGCAAAATATGGTGATCAACTTTCAAGAATAGCAGAAAAAAACAAAGTTAACTTAGAATTTGAAGCAGCTGTTTGTGGTGGTGTACCGATTATAAGATCTTTAAAGGAGGGTTTAGTAGCAAATAAAATACATAAAGTATTTGGTATTTTTAATGGTACTTCAAATTATATTCTTACATCAATGGACAAAAAGAAAAAAAGCTTTAAAGAAGTCTTAGATGACGCAAAAATTCTTGGATATGCTGAATCTAATCCTTTATCAGATTTAAATGGCGATGATGTTGCTGCAAAATTAAAGATATTATCGTCGTTATGTTTTAATTCCTTTTTAACTAACAATATTCATGTTGAAGGTATTAAAGATATTGATAAAGAGGACATAGAAAATGCTAGTAAGCTTGGTTATAAAATCAAACTATTAGGTTTTTCTGAACTAATTAATAATACGATTTATCAAAGAGTTCATCCAACGTTAATAAAAAAAAGTTCATATGTTGCCAGCATAGATGGAGTTCTAAATGCTGTAATAGTAGATGGCATCCCGGTAGGACAAAGTATAATTCAAGGTGAGGGAGCTGGTCCTTCAGCTACTACATCAGCCTTAGTCTCAGATATTTCTTCAATTTTAAGAGGAAATATAAAATTTCCGTTTTCAATATCTAATAAAGAAAGAAAAAAACTTAAATTTAAAGATATTTCTGATCGGTTTTTTTCAGCATATTTGAGATTTGAAGTGTTAGATCAACCAGGTGTATTGTCTAATATAACTAAAATTTTCTCAAAAAATTACGTATCGATAAAAAGATTGATACAAAATCCAAAAAAGAACAAAAGATATTCCTCAATTATAATAATAACTCATAAATCCAAAGATAAATTTCTAAACAAGATAATAAAAATCGTTAATAAAAAAAAATTTTTAATTAAAAAGCCAAAATTAATTAGAATAGATGATAATTAATGATTATAGACTCAAAATTTTTAAATTTGTTTGCTGTAGCGACTGAGAAAGCAGCCATCGGTGCATCTAAATTCATTGGAAAAAAAGATAAAATTGCAGCAGATAAAGGGGCAGTAGATCCAATGCGGCATCAATTAAATAAAATAGATATGGAAGGCACAATAGTAATTGGTGAAGGAGAAATGGATGAGGCTCCAATGCTGTATATTGGCGAAAAACTCGGAACATTAAATGGACCAAAATTTGATATCGCCGTAGATCCATTAGAAGGTACAAAATTTACAGCTAATAATGAACCTAATGCTTTTTCTGTTTTAGCAGTTGCTAATAAAGGAGATTTACTTTCTGCTCCTGACACCTACATGGAAAAAATAGCAATAGGAACTAATCTTCCAAAAAATTTATTAGATATTGATAATGGTGTTGAAAAAAATATTAAATTATTAGCTGAAGCTAAAAATAAAGAATTATCTGAAATAAACGTCTGCGTATTGAAAAGATCAAGACATGATCACATAGTTGAAGAATTAACAAAGATGAAAGTTAAGATAAATTATATTACCGATGGTGATATCGCTGGTGCTCTTAGTGTAATCGGAAAAAATCCTAGAAATGATATCTACTATAGTACAGGAGGTGGTCCAGAAGGTGTTTTGGCAGCTGCTGCTCTATCTTGTTATGGAGGTCAAATTCAGGGTCGATTGGTTTTAGATGAAGATGAAAAGAAAAGGGCAATTAACTTAGGGATTAAAGATTTTAGAAGAAAATATAACATCGATGACATGGTAAAAGGTGATGTTATTTTTTGTGCCTCTGGTGTGACTAATGGAGATTTAGCTAAAGGGGTAAAAGATCTTGGAAATAAAATAGAAGTAACTACTTTTGCCTTACATAAAAGTAAAAAAACAAATAAAACGTTTACTAAAACCTATAATAAATGAATTCAATTTCAGTAAGTGGTAAAAATTGGGTTTTAAAAGAATTTAATAACGAAAACTTATTGTTTTTAAAAGAAAATTTTTCACTTGATGAAATAACTTCAAAACTTTTGTCTATTAGAGGAATAAAAAAGGAAAACGTACAAGATTTCTTAAACCCTTCAATTAAGAATTCTCTACCAAATCCAGAAACTTTAATGGATATGAAAAAATCCTGTAAAAGGACAATTGAAGCAATTTATAATAATGAAAAGATTGGTATATTAGGTGATTACGATGTTGATGGAGCTTCTTCAACAGCATTACTTGGAAAGTATTTTTCTGAATTAAATCTTAAATACGACGTTTATATACCAGATAGAAAAAAAGAGGGATATGGTCCTTCAATTAATGCATTTGAAACATTTATTGAAAAAGGTATCAAAATAATTTTTACTGTAGACTGTGGAACTTTGTCGTTTAATTCAATTGATTTTGCAAAAAAAAATGGGGTTGATGTAATAGTATTAGACCATCATCAGTCTGAAATAAAACTTCCAAAAGCGTATTCTATAATAAATCCTAATCGTTTTGATGATAAATCTAATTTAAATTACCTATGTGCTGCGGGAGTAACTTTTATGTTTCTTGTAAATCTTAACAAGAATTTAAGAGATATTAATTGGTTCAAAATAAATAATATAAATGAACCACAACTAATCGATTATTTAGATTTAGTTTCTTTAGGTACTGTTTGTGATGTAGTGCCATTAACAGGTTTAAATCGTGCTATTGTCAAACAAGGATTGAAAATATTAAAGAATAAAAAAAATCTAGGTTTAAAAACATTAATTGATATTTGTGAAATTGAATCTAATCCAAGCATTTATCATTTAGGTTACGTTTTGGGTCCTAGAATTAATGCTGGCGGTCGAGTAGGAAAATCTTCACATGGAGCAAACTTATTGCTTAATTCAAATCCAAAAGAGGTTTACAAAATTGCTAGTGAACTTGATAACTATAATAAGGAAAGACAACTGCTTGAGCGAGATGTTTTGCAAAAAGTTTTGGATATTTCACCAAGTTATATTTCTGACCCTGTTCTAGTTATAAGTGGCAGATATTGGCATGAAGGCGTTATTGGTATAGTAGCATCAAGACTTAAGGAAAAATTTAACAAGCCTGTCATTATTATTTCTATTGAAAATGATATAGGTAAAGCTTCAGCAAGATCGATTGTTGGGTTTGATATAGGCACCAACATTATTGCAGCTACGCAAGAAAAGATACTTTTAAAGGGTGGTGGACATAAAATGGCTGGGGGTTTCTCTATAAAAGTGGAAAATATTGAAAAATTCAAAAAATTTATTAATCGCAAATTTGAAAATATTAATGAGGATCTAAAAAAAGAAAAGCCTCTATACCTAGATAGTGTTATATCTTCTAGTGCTGTTAACCTCGATTTTTTTCAAAAAGTTAATAATCTCGCTCCATTTGGTTCAGGTAATCCTGAGCCTAAATTTTTGATAGAAAATTTAAAATCAGTAAACAACGAGATAATTAAAGATAAACACATTAAATCTGTATTGATCGGTCAAGACGGTTCAAAAATTAAAGCTGTGGCATTTAATTCCGTCGAAAATGAAATTGGTGCTTATTTACTTAAAAAAGATAGTAATTTATTTAATATTGCAGGAAAATTATCCCTAAATGAGTGGAAAGGGCAATCAAATGTAGAGTTTATTATCGATGATATTTCTGTTAATAAGACAATCAAAAATACGGTCCCATCGTCTATCGGTTAGGACAGTTGGTTTTCATCCAACAAAGAGGGGTTCGATTCCCCTTGGGACCGCCATATTGAGTAGGTACAATATTAATAATAGTCTATAATATAAATGATGTACGAAAAATTTGGTCAGTTCTTAAATGGTAAATGGCAGAAATCTTCAGGTGGTGAAACCTATGAGGTTATAAATCCGTCTTCAGAAGAATTGATTGGGAAGGCGTCGAAGGCAAATGATAAAGATATAGAACAGGTTTTAAAGTCGGCAGAAAAAGGTTTTGAAATATGGAAAAATACTTCACCTTGGGAAAGATCGAAAATAATTAGAAAAATTTCTGAATTAATAAGAGATCGAA
>CACOEA010000020.1 GCA_902626185.1 uncultured Pelagibacteraceae bacterium | reverse complement strand
ATTTAATGTTTGAAAAAATAACTATAATTGGTTGCGGCTTGATAGGTTCATCAATTCTAAGGAATATAAATAATAATGAAATTAGTAAGTCGGTCACAGTTTTTGATAAATCAAAAAGTGTTGTTGAAATTATAAAAAAAGAAAATTTATGTAGCAATATTTCAAAAGATATTCAATCTGCAGTCAAAGACTCAGATCTAATAATTCTTGCTGTTCCTTTAAGTTCTTACAAAGAAGTTTTATTATCTGCTAAAGACTCATTTAAGAAAAATGCAATAATTACGGATACGGGTTCGGTAAAAAAAGAAGTTAATAAGATATTTGAAAATTTTAATTTAAAAGATATTTCTTGGATTGCATCTCATCCTATAGCAGGGACTGAGGAAAGTGGCCCATCTGCAGGTTTTAAAGATTTGTTTAAAAATAGATGGACAATTATTTGTGAAAGCAATAATTCAGAAAAAAATAAAATTGAAAAATTAAAAAAGTTCTGGGAATTTTTAGGAAGTAAAGTAAAATTGATGAGTATTGATGAACATGACCATATACTTGCTTTAACAAGTCATTTGCCCCACGCGGTAGCATACAACATTGTAAAAACAGCAATTAACACTGATGAAAAATTTAGAGATGAAATTATTAAATATAGCGCTGGAGGTTTGAGGGACTTTACTCGTATTGCATCTTCAGATCCTTTAATGTGGCGAGATATTTTTATAGATAATAGTGAGAATATTTTGAAGATTTTAGATGAATTTTCAAAAAATATCGATGATTTTAAAAAAGCTATCACTGAGAAAAATGGTGATAAGCTCCTTCAAATATTTACTTCTACTAAGAATGTACGAAAAGAGATTATTAAAGCAGGTCAAGAGGTTGAAGCACCAGACTTTGGAAGAAAAAAAAATTAATTTAAATTATCAATAGAGGAATAAATTTTTGATTCTAAATCATTAATAAAAACATTTTTATCTTTTCCAGGCTCGATAGGCTCTAAGAATGATATCTTAATGTCGTGATTATTTTTTAAAAAACTATTTTTTGGCCAAACCTTGCCAGTATTTAATGCAACGGGGATACAAGGTAAATTTAATGTCTCGTATATTCTTCCAGCACCCTTTTTAAAAGGCAGTCTTTCACCAAATTTCACTCTTGTTCCTTGAGGAAAAATTAATAAAGGTCTTTTACTAATTTCAACATTATTTTTAATTTTATCAAAAAAATTTAGATTATCCTTTGTAGTAGTGTCTCTGACAATATCAATTGAACCAATCTTTTTTAAATACCATCCAAATAAAGGAATTTTTAAAAGTTCCTTTTTTAAAATAAATATAGGATATTGCAAAGGAGCTTGGAGTATAAATGTTTCAAGTAGTGATTGATGTGCACTTGCAACAAAAAACCTTTCGTATTTCTTTAGATTTTCCATTCCAGAAAAAGTAACTTTAACTCCCAGTATAAATCTTAATAAAAATATTATTATATAAGCCAATATCTTTCCACAAATTAAAGTAGCTTTACTAGGTAAAATTAATGTCGGTAATGCTATAATAAATACTAATATCAAGGCTAGATAAAATAATATGGTAAATAAGATTGATCTTATAAATTGCATTATTGTTTTAGCAAACTTTTTATATCCTGTTTCTTTCGTATTATTCTTGCTTTAGATTTATTTATGATTATTTCAGCAATTAAAGGTTTAGTGTTATAGTTTGAAGATAAAGAAGCGCCGTACGCTCCAACATCTGAGATAGCAACGTAATCAGATTGATTAAGTTTTTGATACTTATTGTATTTTACGAATTTGCAAGTAGTTTCACAAATTGGGCCAACAAATTCTAAAGGCCCTTTATTTTTTTTATTATTCTTAACTACCGGAATGATATTATGAACGGCGTCATAAAGTGCGGTTCTCATAAAATCATTCATACCAGCATTTAAAATTGCAAATGTTTTATTTGAACCTTTTTTCAAATATTGAACTTTAGTAACTAAAATAGCTGTGTTGCCTAAAATCGCCCGTCCTGGTTCAAAAATAATATTACAGTCATATTTTTTTTTAAATTTATCAACTAAATTTGAATAGCTTTTAAGATTTATTTTTTTATCGTTTTTTTTATATGTAATACCAAAACCACCACCAAGATCTACGAACTTGAAGTAAATTTTTGTTTTTTCAATTATCTCCTCTAAAACTTTTAAAGTCTTCTTAAAAGGATTTTCGCTTAATATTTGGCTTCCAATATGCACACTTATTGCATTGAGTTTCAAATTCTTCAATTTTTTTATATTAAGACAAAATGAAATTAAATTTGTTTTTGAGAGACCAAATTTATCTTCTGCTTTACCTGTAGAAATTTTTTTATGTGTTGGAGCATTGATATCAGGATTTAGTCTGATGCCAATAGCAATCTTTTTTTTTAAGCCACCTGCGATTTTATTTATTAATATAGCTTCATTTTCTGACTCAACATTTATTAATAGAATTTTTTTTCTTATCGCTAATTTAATTTCGTCCTCTGATTTTCCTACGCCAGAGAAAACAATTTTGTTTGGTTTTATACCAGATTTAATAGCCTTTAGTAATTCACCTCCTGAAACTACATCTGCACCTGATCCCATTTTCTTCAAAACTTTAAGAATTTGAATATTTGAATTCGCTTTTACTGAGAAACATATTAATGGGTTAGACTTTTTGAAATTATTGAAAAACGACTTATAATTCTCAGCGATATTACTTTTAGAATAAAGGTAAAACGGAGTACTCAATTTTGAGGTTAAACTTTTTACAGAGACACCCTCCACAAATAAATTTTTATTTTTATATCTTATATAAGACATATATTAAATTATTTTTGTAAAACTATTTATTGATCCTTGGTATTGTGGATCTGATTTTTTTCCACATGATCCCAACACAAACATTAATACTATAAAAGTGATAACAAATTTCATTTAAGTTCCTTTTTGTATTTTTTTATCATATTTCTTATATTTCTTTCCGATGTTCCTCCATAAGAATTTTTTGAATTCATAGAATTTTTTACATTAAAAATTTTTAAAACATTATTATTTAAGTATTTATAAAACTTTTGAATTTCATTTAAAGTTAACTCGTCTAAATTTTTTTTATTTTTTTCTGCATAATCAACAATTTTTGATGATATTTTGTAAGCATCTCTAAAAGATAGCTTTTTATCTTTCACCAAGTAGTCCGCAAAATCTGTTGCTGTAGTATATCCAGTTTTTGCCATATTAAACATTCTAGTTTTATGCGGATTAACATTTTTAATTAATTCATTGCTCATAATCAAAGTATCTTTTAAAGTATCGAATCCATCAAATACTAAGGCTTTATCGTCTTGCAAATCTTTAAAATAAGAAATTGGAAGTCCTTTCATGATTGTTAAAATAGAATTTAATTTTCCATAATTAATCCCAGTTCTCCCTCTAATAAGTTCTGCAGGGTCGGGGTTCTTTTTTTGTGGCATAATGGATGACCCGGTTAGCATTTTATCATTAAAGCTAATTAGTTGATAAGCATCTGAATTTAATATTATGAAATCTTCAGCCAATCTTGATAAATGCATTGCACATACTGCACAACTATAAAGAAAGTCTATTGCAAAATCTCTATCAGAAACTGTATCAATTGAATTATCTGTTGGCTTTTTAAAACCTAATTTTTTCGAAGTAAAATTTCTGTCTATATTATAAGAAGTTCCTGACAAAGCAGCAGCACCAAGTGGTGACTCATCAATTAACTCTAAGTTATTTTGAAATCTTTTTTTGTCTCTTTTTAACATTTCGTAATAAGCCAAGAGATAATGAGCAAAAGATACTGGTTGAGCATTTTTGAGATGGGTAAAACCTGGCATCACAGTATTTACGTTTTTGTCTGCTTTACTTACAATATTTTTCATTAAAGAGTTTAACTCTTTAATCAAAATTAGTGATGAATCTTTCACCCAAAGCTTAAAATCTGTAACTACCTGATCATTTCTTGATCTAGCAGTGTGCATATAACCTGCCGAGTTACCAATTATTTCGTATAATTTCTTTTCAATATTTAGATGGATATCCTCAAATTTTTCTTTGAAAATAAACTTACCTTTTTTAATCTGTCCTCTAATTTTTTCCAATCCTTTAAGTATTTTTTTACCTTCTTTAGCAGGTATAATTTTTTTCTTAATCAACATCTGAGTATGAATTTTTGAAGCAAAAATATCCTGTTCGTAAAGTCTTTTATCTACGTTTATTGAAGCCCCAATTCTTTGAAAAGATTTAGAAGTTGAGCTTTTAAATCTGTTTGACCAAACTGTCTTATTTTTATTTGTCATAAACTATGTTATTTTCAATTTAAATTAATATGAAAATTAGTAAATCTTTTAAAATCTATATTCACATAATACTTGCGTTTTTAATCAGTAAAAACGTTTCGGCTGACACTGATTTTTCCAAAAATATAGTCATTTATGAAAAACCAAAGATTATAGAAGAACTAAAATTTAAAGATTTAAATCTTCAGGAGGTCGATTTAACGAATAAAAAAGGCAATATCATGATACTAAATTTTTGGGCTACCTGGTGCGCCCCTTGCAGAAGAGAAATGCCTTCCCTTGAAAAACTTACCTTTGAATTTCCAGAAATTAAGGTTTACGCAATAAATATGGAAAAACCAAACAAATTAAAAGCCCAAGATTTTTTTAAATTTATTGGAGTTTTAAGTTTAGATATATATTTTGATCCAGAATTAAAGCTTGTAAAACAATTTAAGATGAGAGGGCTACCAACTAGCATCCTCATAGATAAAAATGGTAAAGAGTTTGGTAGAATAGTTGGTGAGATTGATTTCACTGATGAAAATTTTGTCAGTCTCTTAAAAAAATATATTTAATCTTTTAAAAAGTAGGCCATCAAAACAAGTACAATTATTGCTATGAATTGTAAAAGAACTCTTAATTGCATCAATTTATTTGAATATTTTTTACTGGTCTTTCCACCTTTAAATAAAGTATAAATACCCATAACAAGCACAATGGCTACTGCACCTAACAAAGTGAACCCAACAAAATTAAATATTAACTCAGACATTTTATTTTAAATTTATAATGAACTATTCACTAAATACTATCATTTTAGATCCATTGTCAAAAACTAAGCCTAAAAACGCTGTAATACTTTGCCACGGATACGGAGGTGATGGAAAAGATATTTCTATTTTAGCTGGATATTGGAGATCTTATTTGCCAGAAACTATATTTGTTTGTCCCGATGCTCCAGAAAAATGTGCAGCAAGTCCTTCGGGGTTTCAGTGGTTCGACTTAATGGATCAATCACCTGAGCAAATCCTATCCAAATCTCTTGTTGCAGAAGCAAAGTTAAATAAATTGATTGATGAAGTTAAAGAAAAAAATAATCTTTCAGCGGACAAAATTGTAATTGGTGGTTTTAGCCAAGGATGTATGATTAGTTTGCAAACAGGAATAAAAAGAAAAGATAAAATAAATTCAATTATTGGTTATTCAGGTAGAATTATTGATAAAGAGCACTTAAGTAAAAATATTGTCTCTAGGCCCAATGTAATTTTAATGCATGGAGATGTGGATCAAGTCGTTACAATTGAGGGATTGCTTGAAGCCAAGGATTTTTTTAACAAAAATGATTATAAAATTGAAACAAAAATTTTTAAAAATTGTGAACATCGCATTCCTACAGAGGGATCAAGTCTAGGCCTACAGTTTATAAAAAAACATTTATATTAGTTTATTTAACTGCAACATAATTATAACTTGATATAAATTTCTGTTTCAGTTAGCTTATGGTATGATAATTTCTTCTGCAGACAAAGTACCTTTAGAAAAATGTCCAGCATTAGTTTTAAATGCTGATTTTAGGCCTTTGAGTTATTACCCACTTTCAATTTGGTGTTGGCAAGACGCAGTAAAATCTGTTTTTTTAGATAGAGTAAGCATAGTTTCAAATTATAAAAGAAAAATTAGAAGTCCCTCTTTTGAAATGAATTTGCCAAGTGTAATTGCCTTAAAAAATTTTATTCAACCATCTAAAAATCCAAACTTCACAAGATTTAATGTATTTTTAAGAGATAAGTTCACTTGTCAGTATTGTGGAGATAAAAAAGATTTAACTTTTGATCATCTTTTACCAAAATCTAAAGGTGGACTAACAGACTGGAACAACGTGGTCACAGCTTGTTCAAGTTGTAATGTTAAAAAAGGTGGAAAACTTTATAAAGATTGTGATTTAAGATTAACTACAAAACCATATGCACCAACAGTAGAAGACCTTCACAGGAATGGCAGAAACTTTCCTCCCAACTTCTTACATGAAAGCTGGATGGATTATTTATACTGGGATATTGAATTAGAGCCGTAGTTATATTTTTTCAGAAATAGTTATAGCTATTCTTGATGAAGTTTTGATAACTTTGTCCAAAACACCAAATAAACCCTTTTTTGTTGCCCCGTTATCATAAGCGATATCTTTGTGATCTAATTCATCTTGTCTAAATTTCATAATTTTCTTTTTTAACTCTTCCTCATCTTTACCAAGTTTATAAGTTTGATCCTTGTAGTGTCCGTCAATCACTTCCTCAACTGAAGCAGTACACAACATAGCTGCTTTTTCTCCAAGCATCGCTGTTCCAAAACCTAAAGCAACACCCATAACATCCCACAGTGGAAGTAATTTTGTCGGTTCAATGTTTCGTTTTTTGATCTCATTATCAAAGTATTCGAAATGTTCTCTCTCATGCTCTCTCATTTCCTCAATTTTTTTTTTTAATGAGGCATTTTGTTTAAAAGTTTTTAGCGCTAGAAGTTGTCCCTCGTAAATTTTAATTGCTCCTCTTTCACCTGCATGATCAACTCTGATAATTTCCTCTAGTGTTTTTTTATTTGTTTTTTCCATAATTTTTTATAACTTTTAACATAATAGCACTTAAAATAATTGATATAACTGTATTAATTGTAGCAAGAGAAAGCCCGAAAAACCTAAAAGTAACATCTTTACAACTAACAGCTGTTTTGCTTTCAAGCTGTTTAAGCAGATCTTCTTTAGATAAATTATTTCCAGAATTATCTAAATCGCACACCAAAGACTCACTAAAAAACTCCTGTTCAATTCCTACATGATAAAAAGAGATTACGGCACCAAAAATAAAAAAAAACATTAGTATTCCAACTATTATTTTCTCAAACTTATTTATAATAAAAATCAAAGGAATAAGGATTACTGCTGATAAATATGGAATTCTCTCAATTAAACATAAGTTGCAAGGTTTGTGGCCTAAAACATATTGAATATAATAAGCAATTGTTAGGGAAACGATACTAAAGGCTAAAACACTGTTTAAAACAAACTTATTATTATTTAACATCAGTTGAAAATTATGTACAGGACGACAGCTAAAATTACAATAAAGATTCCAGTCGCAGTAAACCATAGAGCACCTTTTTTTTCAATGAAGACACCAAATTTTTTGCCAAAAAGATATGTAAGATATGAAACTAAGAAAAATCTTAGCCCTCTAGTAAATAAACATATGAAAAAAAATACTGGAAGGTTGTAGGCAATAACTCCGCTTGTGATAGTGAAGACTTTAAATGGTAAAGGCGTGAAGCCAGCTAGAAACATAATGCCAAGCCAAGCCAAAAAACCACCTTTGGTAGACATCTTATCTTGTATCTCGAATACCTTCTCCTCATAACCATAAAATTCAATAATAACCATAGAAGCATCTAAAAAGAATACTCCTAACATGTATCCAAACAGTCCACCCAACACAGAGCCTGTTGTAGCAATTAAAAAAATTTTCAAATAATCTTCTCGTTTAGCAACAACCATTGGGATTATCATTAGATCTGGTGGAACTGGAAAGAAAAAACTTTCGATAAATGCAACAAATCCTAATAAAGGCTTAGAAAATTTATGTCTAGCAAGCTCTACACATCTATCGTATAATTTTTTCAGAATCATGAATTTAAAATGCACAATCCTACGCTATCTGGCAAGTTTAATATTATCCACTGTTGTAATATATTCAATTGTAATTTTAGCTGGATTTTTTGGCGCTGATTATAATTTTTCGCCAGAAGGAACGTTTATTATCTGGATTTTAATGTCTATTTTAATTAATCAAAGTGTAACTTGGAAAAAATAAATGTCAAAACCGATAGATATTAAAACAGGAAACGTCTTTGAGCCTTTAAAGAAAAATCTAGATTATAAAGACAAAGAATTTCTAACCTTGAATTCAGAACAAGTTTATGACATTTTAGCGCAGCGCTCTAACGATACTGTTGCATTATGGTTTAAGCTGCAACAAGCATGGTGCAATAATGCTTATAATACATTCAAAGATTATGATACTTATTTAATTTTAGTTCACCTAGTTTGCCAAGTTTTCCAAAAATATTCAGACCGGTTTCAATTTCTTTCTTATGAAGAGTTTTATGCAAAAGATGAATTGGTAATTGATAAGATAAACTTAATAGAGATTTCAAAAGAATTAAATATTCCAAAGGAAACAATTCGAAGAAAAGTCAATTTTTTACAGGATCAAAATATTATCTTTAGGAAAGGTAAAGCAATTTATTTCAGCAATGAAATTAGTCGAATGCAAAGACCAGCAAATTCTAAGAAAATTATGGCAAATTTTTTGGAAAAAACGGGTCAGATTCTTACAACAGAGCCTTGGTTTGGAAAAGCTTATTCAAAAGAAGAAATTGAGGAATTTATCGATAAATATTTTACAATATGCTGGCAACATTGGTTTAAACTTCAAATACCGTTTTTAGTTAGACATAGGACTTTTTTTGGTGATTTAGAAACATGGAATGTTTGGGGGGCAATAGGTATTTCTCAATTTACAGACTATTCTAAACAAGTTAAAGATAAAATTGTTGAGGATCCTAGAACTTATGCTGATTTATACTTACATCTTTTAAGACATACTCCAAAAAATGGAATAAACGCATCTTCTATTTCTGAAATTTCAAGTATTCCGCGAGCTACAGTTATCAGAAAACTAAAAAATTTATTAAAGCAAAAATTAGTTTCAAAAAACAAAAAACTTGAGTATATGCTTTTACCATCGCCAAAAAATATAAAATCTTTTGAACAAAATTATATGCACAATCAGAAGCATAAAGCAGCATTTGTGACAACAATTTTTGACCTCATGAAGAACTCGTCCTTTAAAGTAGAATAAATAATAAATTAATAAAATGGAAATTGTAACTAAAATAGCCCCGGTGTGTCTTGCAATAATAATGTTCGGTTTAGGTCTTGGCTTAACATGGGCAAATTTTTCAAGGGTTATAAAAAACCCAAAAGATTTTTTTTTAGGTTTTTTATGCCAAGTTATTGCGCTCCCAATAATTGCCTTTATATTAATTAACGCTATTTCACTTCCACCAGAAATTGCTTTAGGAGTGATGGTAATAGCTGCAGCCCCAGGTGGAGTAACCTCTAATATTCTTACAAAGTTTGCAGATGGAGACGTAGCTCTATCAGTCAGTTTAACAGCAATTGTAAGTTTATTAAGTATATTAATTGTTCCTTTGATAGTCTTTAATTCTGCTGAATTTCTAGGTATTGGAATAACTAAGAGCATATCAATGTTTAACATTGCATTGAAAATGTTCTTTGTAGTTACTGTTCCTGTTATTTTTGGAATGATTGTTAGAAGTTTAATGACAGATTTTATAGTTTCAAAAACTCTTTTAATTCAAAGATTGTCAGTAATTTTATTTTTAATTGTCTTTATTGCAATTTGGATTGAGGAGTGGGATAGAATTGTGTCATTCATAACTAGAGCAGGTTTAGTAGCTTTCATCTTAAATATGACAATGATTTTCTTTGGTTATTATGTTGCAAAATTCTTTGCGTCAGGAGTGGCTCAAAGAAAATGTATTTCGTTAGAATGTGGCTTACAAAATGGGACTTTAGCAGTATTTGTGACTACACAATTATTTGATGATATCGTATTTATGGTGCCAACAGCAGCCTATGCATTAGTGATGTTTTGTACTTCTATTATTTTTGTTCTAATAGTAAGAAAAATCAATTAGATTATCAAAAAAGGGCGAATGGTGGAACTGGTAGACGCGCCGGACTCAAAATCCGGTGGTAGCAATACCTTGAGAGTTCGAGTCTCTCTTCGCCCACCAAATTATGAACGTTCGAAATATAAATAGTTTAGTTGAGCTTTTTTTTAGAAAAGCGGATAAAATAAATAAAAACAAACCATTCTTAGAATGGTTAAATCCTAAAAATAATCTCAAATATCATTGGGGCGATGTAATTACAAAGGTTTATCAACTCACTAGTAAATTTAAAAGTTTAATTAAAGAAGGGGATAGAGTTATCATCTTATCAGAAAATAGACCTGAGTGGTTAATTACTGATATTGCCATAATGAACGCAGGAGGTATTTCAGTCCCAATATTTACAACATATGCTGAAAGAGATTATGAATATATCATTAATGATTGTTCACCCTCATTGATAGTAGTTTCAAATTTAGCAAAATATGAAAAAATAAAAAAATTTGTTGAACATTACAAAGTTATATCATTTGAAAAATTTAATGACTCTGTACAATCATATAATGAAATTTTCGAAAATAAATTCGAAAAAATAGAAAATAAAAATTTAAAAAGAAATCAACCAGCCTGTATAATTTATACTTCAGGTACATCTGGAACACCTAAAGGAGTTGTTTTAAGTCATGGAGGTATTTTATCAAATTGTGAAGGAGCGCAAGAATTATTACAGCCAATAATAAAAAAAGAAAAAACTGTTTTTTTAACCTGGTTACCTTTGTCTCACTCTTATGAACATACTGTTCAAATGATACAAATTTTATTAGGCGCTAAAGTCTTTTATGCTGAAAGCTTAGATAAATTAATTTTAAATATGGGAAAAGCTAAGCCAACAATTATGACTGCAGTTCCAAGATTTTATCAAACTTTATATACTAAAATTAATTTGAATTTTGAAAAACAAACTGGGCTGAAAAAAATGTTAATTTTTCAAACTGTAAATTTAGGTAAAAAAATATTGAAAAAAAAAAAATTGACTTTTTTTGAAAAAGTACAAAATTTTTTTTGTGAGATCTTAGTAAGAAAAAAAATCCAAAAACAATTTGGTGGAAATTTACAAGCCTTTGTGTCAGGCGGGGGCGCTCTAGATAAAAATATAGGTGAGTTTCTAAACGCTATAGGTCTACCAACTCTACAAGGGTATGGTTTAACTGAAACCTCACCTGTAGTTAGTTGCAATTTACCAGGATTAGTGAAGGTTGATACAGTTGGCCCACCATTTAGATTTAATAAGGTTAAAATAGCTTCTGATGGAGAGATACTTGTCAAAGGTGAAAATGTAATGCTTGGATACTGGAATCAAAAAGAAGCAACTGATGAAGTGCTCAAGGATGGTTGGTTGCACACTGGCGATGTTGGTATTATTGACAATAGTGGTTTTCTAAAAATAACTGATAGAAAAAAAGATATTATCATTAATTTAGGTGGAGATAATATTTCTCCTAGCAAAATAGAAAATATTTTATGTTTAAACGATTCAATTAAACAATCTTTTGTTTACGGTGACAAAAAAAATTATTTAGTTGCATTAATTGTTGCAGAAAAAGAAGTTAATAAAGAAAAAATTAAAATTATTTTGGAAAATATTAATAAAAACTTAACATTAATTGAAAAAATTAAAAAATTTGTATTA
>CACOEA010000019.1 GCA_902626185.1 uncultured Pelagibacteraceae bacterium | reverse complement strand
TTTGGTAGTTTATTAACAGCATCTTGATGGCTCATCCAAACTAAATTATTTTTTTTACTTAAAAAATTTTTAATCAGTTCTGAACTTTTTTTTTTAAAAATCTTAGCCCTACCAAACTCTCTTTTTTTTTTTGAAGTTTCAATTGATCCACCAAATTCTTTAGCTATAAGTTGTAAGCCATAACAAATTCCTAAAATTGGAATTTTTTTCAAATAAATTGACTTTGGTATTTTAATATATCTTTTTTTTGTAACTGTTGCAGGGCCTCCAGATAAAATTATCCCTTTAACATTGGTAAAATTCTCAATCTTTTCTGATTCTTTAATGGTTAATATTTCTGAAAAAACTCCTAACTCTCTTATTCTTCTCGCAATAAGTTTTGTAACTTGGGAACCAAAGTCAATTATTATTATTTTTTCAATACGACTTTGATTTTGCATTTATTTCTTTAGAGATTTTTCAATTTCTAACAGCAGATCTTTGCTTTTTTTGCAGTAATCGTTGCAAAAACTAATTAAATTTTTTGCCAATTTTTTGCTTCCGGTAAAATCAGACTCATCTAGTTTTAATTTTGCAAGATTGTATACAGCTTCTTCATTCATCGGGTTAAGTAAGATAACCGTGTTTAAATTTTTTTTTTCAAGATCCCTTTTTTTTTGTTTATTAAATATTTTTGATAAATAAAGATAAGATTTTTCACTCTTAGGATTAAAAACTATATCTTGTTCAAATTTAAATTTGGCTTTATCAAACTCGTTATTCTTATATAACGCTAAACCTTCATTGAAATATTCAGTGCTGGCAAATGAATTGCCAATAATTAATGTAGAAAAAATCAAAATATTAATAAGTTTCATATTTACAATTTATAATTTAGAGTTGGTTCGATCATTTCAACGCTATGTACCATACTTTCATAGAAACCTGCTTTAGTAATTTTGATAAATTTTGCATTTTTTTTAATATCTGCAAGTTTTTTTGCTCCAATATATCCCATTGATGATCTTAAACCTCCCTGAAGTTGATAAATTATTTTAGATACACTACCTTTATACTCAACTCTACCGTCTACACCTTCAGGAACAAATTTTGATTTATCCTTATAATTTTTTTGAAAGTATCTATTTGATGATCCAGCTGACATTGCTCCTATCGACCCCATTCCTCTATATTTTTTGTAAAACTTATTCTTTATCTTAAATTTTTTTCCTGGGCTTTCATCAGTTCCAGCAAATATTGATCCCATCATAATTGCGTCTGCTCCTGCAGCTATAGCTTTAGCTATATCACCAGAAAATTTTATTCCTCCATCAGAGATGATTTTTATTTTTTTTCTTTTTAGAGCTTCATAAACTTGCATAATTGCAGTAATTTGAGGCACACCTATACCCGCTACCATTCTTGTAGTACAAATTGAACCAGGTCCAATTCCTACTTTAATAATATCTGCACCTGAATTGTATAATTTTTTAGCAGCTTCACCTGTTGCAATATTTCCAACACAAACAGGTATTGCTTGATTCAACTTCTTTATTTTTAACAAAATTTTCAAAACCTTTTCGCTATGCCCATGAGCTGTATCAATAACCAGTAAGTCAACACCACTGTCTAATAAATTTTTTGCTCTTTCTAAATCTTTTGAAGTTGTTCCAATTGCTGCTCCAACAAGCAAATTTTTTCTTTTAACTTTTAAAACTTCATTTCTTTGAGCGTTAATACTTAAATTTCTATGAATAATGCCTATACCTCCTGACTTTGCCATTGCAATTGCCATTGTTGACTCAGTAACTGTATCCATTGCGGAAGACAAAAATGGTGATTTTAATTTTATTTTTTGGCTAAGTTTTAAAGATATATCTGTTTCAGCAGGCAAAACTTTTGAAAAACGCGGTAACAATAAAACATCATCAAATGTTAATGCCTCTTTAATTGCTTCCATATAAACTTATATACAATTTTTCAAAATTTAAAAGACTTTTATATCGTACAATGTAAATAAGTTTCTTTTGACTCATTTCTACTCGATTCAGGTTTAAAAAATTGAACTTTTTTAAACTTTGTCTTCGCTAAATCTTTAACTTCTAAAAAATCTTCTCCCATAAACAACTTTGATACTAAAACACCATTAGGCTTTAAATTTTTAGATGAAAATTCAATCACTTCTGCACATAGCTGATTAGTTCTTATGCAATCTAAGGATTTATTTCCGGTTGTATTTGCGGCCATATCAGAAATAACAACTTCTAAATTGCCATTAAAAAAATTGATAATCTTTTTTTTTGCAATATTGTCAATAAAATCCAATTGTAGAAATGTAACGTTATTTATTTTTTCTATTTTTTTTTGATCTATTGATAAAATTTTTCCTGAACTAATCAATTTACTAGCGACTTGTGACCATCCTCCTGGATATGAGCCTATATCAAGTAAATTTGTATTCTTTTTTATAAATCTAAATTTTTTATTAAGTTCAATTAATTTAAACGCTGCTCTAGATCGATACCCAAGTGTTTTTGACTTTTTAAAAAATTGGTCTCTATGTTGTTTTATTCTCCAAGTATTGCTTTTTTTGCTTTTTTTTGATTTTTTCATTATAAAACATCTTCATGATCATCATCTGTTGTTTCTGAATTCTCTTTCTTGCTGTGATTTTTAAACATTATAAAGCTTATAGGTATAGATAGAAGGTACACAATTCCAAAAATTATTAAAGTTTTAAAAGTGTAAAATAATAAAGATATAAAAATTGTACCTATACCTAATAAAATGAATACAGTTGATTTTGGTGAGATAGATATTTTTTTAAGAGATAAGGTGGGTACTTTGCTAACTAATAGCACGGCAACTATGACGGTTAAATATGGTGTCAAATTTTTAAAATTATAATTAAAATCAAAATTTGCAAGTTCAAAAATCAAAGGCATAAGTATTAACAATCCTCCAGCAGGAGATGGAACACCTTCGAAATAATTATTTTTCCATATTTGACTATCATTTATTTTGGTTAAATTAAATCTAGCTAATCTCAAAACACAACACACTGAATAGATCAAAGTAATTGCCCAGCCAAGCTTTCCGTAGTTATTTAATTCCCAAAAAAATAATATAAAAGCTGGTGCAATACCAAAGCTTACAAAATCAGTTAATGAGTCAAGTTCTTTGCCAAACTCTGATGTGCCTTTTATTAAACGTGCTACTCTTCCGTCTAATGCGTCAAGTATTGCTGCAAATAAAATAAAGATTACGGCTAGACTGAAATTTCCATCGATTGAAAATTTAATTGAACTTATTCCTAAACAAACTCCAGCTAATGTTAAAATATTTGGTAACAAATATCTTGTTTTTTTTGATGATACTAATTTAAATTTTTTATTATCTTGCATTATTTTGAAGCTATAATACTTTCACCTGCTACTAAGTTCTGACCAATTTTAGCCAACGTTTTTTTATTCTTATAATAAATATCAACTCTGCTTCCAAATCGGATCATGCCTATTCTCTCTCCTTGTTTTAAATTTTGGCTTTGTTCAACTTCGCAAACTATTCTTCTAGCAATTAATCCTGCTATTTGAACTACAATTATTTCTTCTCCTGTTTTTTCACACTTAATTTTATAATAGTTTCTTTCATTTTCCTCACTAGCTTTATCCAGCGAAGCGTTAAAAAATTTTCCTGCCTTATAATTTATTTCCTCTACTTTTCCTGAAACAGGTGTTCTATTTACATGACAATTAAAAACATTCATAAAAATGCTCATTTTTGTGTATGTGGTATTTTCTAATTGAAGCTCTAAAGGACCTGTTTGTTCTGAAATAGATATTACGAGTCCATCTGCAGGACTAACTAAAAAATCATCGTCGTTAATTGAAAATCTTTCTGGGTCTCTAAAAAAATAATAAATCCAAATAGTCAATAAAATAAATATTAGTCCTAAAAGCTTTGAAAAAAGTAATACTACAAATGTTGTAATTATTGAAATAGCTAAAAATTTATAGCCTTCTTTATGAATTTTAGGAAAAATTGAATTAAACATAATTTTAAGTTTGCTAATTTTTTCTTAATATGTATAAAAATCTTACATAATCAATCTATATTTTTATTTATGGCCAAAATTAAAGTTAAAAACCCATTAGTTGAGCTTGACGGTGACGAAATGACTAGAATTATATGGGCATTTATTAAGGACAAACTCATAAAACCTTATTTAGAAATTAATTTAAAGTATTACGATTTAGGTATGGAAAATAGAGATAAGACTAATGATCAAGTAACAGTGGATTGCGCAAAAGCCATTCAACAGTATGGAGCAGGTGTTAAATGTGCAACAATTACTCCAGATGAAGCAAGAGTGAAAGAATTTAATCTAAAAAAAATGTGGAGATCCCCAAATGGAACCATAAGAAATATTGTTGGAGGAACTATTTTTAGAGAACCAATTATTTGTAAAAATGTTCCAAGATTAGTTCCACATTGGACTGAAAGTGTAATAGTAGGAAGACATGCTTTTGGAGATCAGTATAAGGCAACTGATTTTAAAGTTCCAGGAAAAGGTAAAATGACTATTAAATGGGAGTCTGAAAGCGGAAAAGATAAAATTGAGCACGAAGTTTTTAAATTTGATGGTCCTGGAATTGCTTTATCAATGTATAATCTAGACAATTCAATTAGAGATTTTGCAAGAGCATGTATGAATTATGGTCTAGACCGAAAGTGGCCAGTTTATTTCTCCTCTAAAAATACAATTTTAAAAGTATACGACGGAAGATTTAAAGATATATTTGAAGAAGTATATTCTAAAGAATTTAAAAATAAATTTGATAAAGCAGGTATTACTTATGAACATAGATTAATAGATGATATGGTTGCTTGTGCAATGAAATGGAGTGGAAAATATATTTGGGCTTGTAAAAATTATGATGGAGATGTTCAATCCGATACTGTTGCTCAAGGCTATGGATCTTTAGGGTTAATGACAAGTGTATTAAGGACCCCTGATGGAAAAATCGCTGAGGCAGAAGCTGCTCATGGAACAGTAACAAGGCATTATAGACAACATCAGGCGGGCAAAGAAACATCTACAAATCCAATTGCTTCAATATTCGCCTGGACCAGAGGACTATCTCACAGAGGAAATCTTGATAATAACCAAGAATTAATTAAATTTGCTGAAACTCTTGAAAAAGTTTGCATAGAAACAGTTGAAAGCGGTTCTATGACAAAAGATTTAGCAATATTAATCAGCAAAGATCAAAAATTTTTAACAACTAATCAATTTTTAGAAGCTATAGACTCAAATCTTAAAAAAAAACTTAATTAATTTTATCTCTTATTGATTTAAAAGCTTCCTCAATTTTTTCTTTATCAACTCCTCCTGCTTGAGCAAAATCTTTTCTACCTCCACCACCTTTTCCACCAAGTATTTCTGAGGCAATTTTAACAAATTTAACTGCATCATATTTTGAAGTAAGATCACTCGTAACTCCAACTGCAACTCCAACTTTTTCCTCAAAAATAGAAATGCTTATTATTATACCTTTTTTAATATCTTTTTTTCCTTGGTCAATTAAACTTCTCAATTCTTTCGGTGGAAAATCAATAACGACTTGTTCTCTAATAATGAAATTATCAATCTTTTTATCTTTAATCTTATTTTTACTTTTATCTTTTATAACATTTTGAATTTTTACTTTCTCAAGTTGTTTATTTAAACTCTTTAAATTCTCTGTAAGGTTCTTATTTTCTTTTAAATCAGGTTTAATTTTATAGTTTAAAAGTTCTTTTTTTATTTTTTCTAATTGATCTTTAATCGTTTTTTCTTTTAAAGACTTATTTTTTTCTTGAGATTTCTCATATTTTGTAAGCTGTTTGTCTCTTAAAGCTTCTACTCTTCTTACCCCGGATGCAATTGAAGACTGGCTAACAACTTTAAATTTTCCAACTTCTTTTGTGTTTTTAACATGGGTTCCTCCACATAACTCGGTTGAAAAGAAACTATTAGCCTCTTTTCCCATAAAAACTACTCTGACTTCTTCGCCATATTTTTCGCCAAATAGAGCTAGAGCACCCATTTTTACAGCTTCTTGAGGTGTCATTATTCTCGTTTGTACATCGGTCGAGGCATCTACTATTTCATTTACAAGTTTATTAATTTTACTCATCTCCTCTTTTTCAATAGGTTTATTATGACTAAAGTCAAACCTCAATCTTTCAGGAGAAACTAAAGATCCTTTTTGAGTTACATGTTTACCCAAGGTTCTTCTTAATGACTCATGTAATAAATGAGTTGCAGAATGATTGGCTTTAGAATTATTCCTTTTTTCTATATCTATTTCTAGATTAACGCTTTGACCTATTTTAATCGAACCCTTATGGATTTTACCTGTATGAACAAAAAGATCTCCCATCTTTTTTTGGGTATCAGAAATGTCTATTTTACAGTCAGAGTTAAAGATTACCCCTTGATCTCCAACTTGACCACCTGACTCACCATAAAAAGGTGTTTGATTTACAATGATCTCTATCTGGTCACCATTGTTCGCTTCATCCACAAATCTATTATCTTTAGAGATTTTAAGCACAACACCTTCTGCTTTTTCAAACTCATATCCCAAAAATTCTGTTGGTTTAAGTTCTTCTCTAATTTTGAACCATTTTTCCTCAACAGTTTTATCTCCAGAACCTTTCCAATTAGCTCTAGCAATAGCCTTGCTTTTTTTCATTTCTTCTTCAAATGCAGCATGATCAACTTGAATATTTTTAGTTCTTAAAATGTCTGCTGTTAAATCTACAGGAAAGCCGTAAGTGTCGTACAATTTGAAAGCAGCTGAACCAGGTAGTGTATTATTCTGAACTTTATCTAAATTTTCATCTAAAATTTTCATGCCCCTTTCAAGAAGAGAGGAAAATTTTTCCTCTTCATTTTTCAAAGTTTCAACTATGAGATCTTTGCCTGTTTTTAATTCTGGATAGCTAATATGCATTTCGCTAAGCAAAACATTAAAGAGTTTATGAAAAACAGGAGACCTGCTCCCTAATGAATGTGCATGCCTCATGCCTCTTCTCATTATTCTTCTTAATACATATCCTCTTCCTTCGTTAGAAGGCAGTATTCCCTCTGCTATTAAAAAACTGCTGGCTCTTAAATGATCAGAAATAACTCTGTGACTTGCAATGGTGTCTTTATTAATTGGCGCCTTAACAATATCAGATGAGGCTTCAATAATTTTCTTGAAGTGATCAATTTTATAATTGTCATGAGTTCCTTGTAGAACTGCAGTCATTCTCTCGAGACCCATGCCAGTATCTACTGACGGTTTTGGTAAATTAATTCTTTTTTCTTTTGAAACTTGTTCGTATTGCATAAAAACAAGGTTCCATATTTCTATAAATCTATCTCCATCTTGATCTTTGCTACCAGGGGGGCCTCCTTTAAGTTTATCTCCATGATCATAGAATATTTCTGAACAAGGGCCACATGGACCAGTGTCTCCCATCGACCAAAAGTTGTCAGAAGTTGAAATTTTAATTATCTTTTCCTCGTTAAAACCAGCAATTTTCTTCCATAATTTAAAAGAGTCCTCATCCTCACTAAAAACTGTCACCAATAGTTTTTCTTTAGGTAGTTGAAAGTCTTTAGTTAGCAATTTCCAAGCATGATCTATTGCTTGTTCTTTAAAATAATCTCCAAAAGAAAAATTTCCTAGCATTTCAAAAAATGTATGGTGTCTTGGTGTATAACCCACGTTTTCTAAATCGTTATGCTTTCCACCTGCTCTTACACATTTTTGAGAAGTAGTAGCCGTTTTATAAGGTCTTTTTTCTAAACCTGTAAAAACATTTTTAAATTGAACCATCCCTGAATTGGTAAACATCAAGGTAGGGTCATTATTAGGTACTAAATTACTAGAGTCGACTATTTCATGATTATTTTTTTTAAAATAGTTAAGAAATTTTTTTCTTATATCAGTCAACAAAAATTGGCTCATATAATATTAAATACAGATATTTATGAAGTTGTCTATAAAGAGATTAATTGTTTTATTTCTTGCCGTTATCAACAACTACGCAAATTTCAGATTTTGTAAGAAATCTACGTCCAGTTCCATTATCTAGTGAAAACATGCCTCCAATACCTTTTACTGCATCAATAGTAAGGTCTGTATGTTTCCACTTTTCATATTGTTCTTCATTAATATAAAAAGGAGTTCCGTCTATTTCTCCTAATTTTACATCACTATTTCCTACCTTATACTCTTTAGCAGGAAAGCACATCGGAGCACTACCATCGCAACAACCTCCAGATTGATGAAACAATAGATCATTTCCATGAACTTCTTTGAGATCACTAAGTAATTTTTTTGCTGATAATGTTGCTGATACTTTCATTTTTATATTTCGGCCCATGATTTAGAATCATGGGCCATTATATATTATTGGTTAAAAGAAACCCAATTTTTTTTCACTATATGACACGTGTAAATTTTTAACTTGTCTATAATGATTTAACATCATTTTGTGAGTTTCTCTTCCGATACCAGATTGCTTGTATCCGCCAAATGCAGCATGAGCTGGGTAAGCATGGTAACAGTTTGTCCAAACTCTACCTGCTTGTATCTCTCTTCCCATTCTGTAGGCAAGATTACCATTTCTAGTCCAAACACCTGCGCCTAAACCATAAAGAGTATCATTAGCTATTTCTAATGCTTCTTTCTCATCTTTGAACTTAGTAACCGAAACAACTGGTCCAAAAATTTCCTCTTGGAATATTCGCATTTTGTTATTTCCTTCAAAAATAGTTGGCTGGATATAGTTTCCTTTTTCCAATCCACTATTTAATTTTGCTACACTTCCTCCAGTTAGAACTTTGGCACCTTCTTTCTTACCTAAATCTAGGTATGACTTGATTTTTTCCATTTGTTCTAAAGAAGCTTGAGCTCCTATCATAGTTTCCATCTTTAAAGGGTTGTCTTGTTTAACAGCTTTTGTTCTAGCAATAGCCTTTTTCATGAATTTATCATAAATAGACTCTTGTACTAGCACTCTGCTCGGACAAGTACAGACTTCACCTTGGTTAAGTGTAAACATTGCAAATCCTTCTAGACATTTGTCAAAGAAGTCATCATCTTTATCCATAACATCTTCAAAGAAAATATTTGGAGATTTACCACCTAATTCCAATGTGATCGGAATAAGGTTTTGGGATGCATATTGCATGATTAAACGTCCAGTAGTTGTCTCACCAGTGAAAGCTATCTTCTTAATTCTTTTAGAAGAAGCTAAAGGCTTTCCTGCCTCAAGACCATAACCACTAACAACGTTTACAACACCTTTTGGTAATAAATCACCAATCAACTCCATTAATATCATAATAGATGCTGGTGTTTGCTCCGCTGGTTTAAGTACAACACAGTTTCCTGCTGCTAATGCTGGCGCTAATTTCCATGTAGCCATCAGCAATGGGAAGTTCCAAGGTATGATTTGTCCAACGACTCCTAAAGGCTCAGGTATGTGATAAGAATATTCGCTATTGCTTATCTCTGCTACAGACCCTTCCTCTGCTCTGATAACTCCAGCAAAATATCTCCAATGGTCTACTACCAATGGAAGATCAGCAGCCATACATTCTCTTATTGGCTTACCGTTATCTAAACACTCCGCTGTTGCTAACAGATTTAGATTTTGCTCAATTTTATCAGCAATTTTATTGAGAATATTTGATCTCTCAGTAATTGAAGTCTTTCCCCATGATGGAAAAGCTGCATGTGCTGCATCTAATGCAAAATCAACGTCTTTCTCGTTCGAACGTGGCACCTGACAGATTACTTCATTTGTAATAGGCGTTGTATTATCAAAATATTTTCCAGATTTTGGTTCTACAAACTTTCCATTAATATAGTTTCCATATTTTGCTTTAAATGGAAACTTTATTTTTAAATGAGAGGTATCTAGACTAGATGACAATTTCGAGCTACTTGTTTGTTGTGTGCTCATTATTGTGTCCTCCTGTTTGTTTCTACTTGATAATTAAACTCAATTTAGACTAAATTGTACACCATTAACTTTTCAACTATAAGTGTTACATACTATATGTTGAATGAGTCAATTTAAAGTTGTCGTTTCATGGGAAACGGGGAGAGATTTCTCCCCGTATAATTTATAAGATGGTCTTATAGTTTATTCTTCCTCTTTTTCGCTAATCTTTTCTTTAGGCGACGGATTTCCTTCTAATTCTTTTGTAATTGCAGAAGATTTGTCTCTTATAACTTGTTCAATTTCAACCGCAATTTTAGGATTTTTTTCTAAGTAGATTTTTGCGTTTTCTCTACCTTGTCCGATCTTTTCACCTTTATAAGCATACCAAGCACCTGACTTTTCGACTACTCCAGCTTTAGTTCCAAGATCAATTAGTTCTCCAACTTTACTAATACCTTTTCCATACATTAAATCAAATTCAACAACTTTAAATGGCGGAGCAACTTTATTCTTGATTACTTTAACTCTTGTTGAGTTTCCAATTATTTGGTCCTTGTCTTTGATGGCACCTATTCTTCGAATATCCATTCTTACAGAAGAGTAAAACTTTAAAGCATTACCGCCTGAAGTCGTTTCTGGATTTCCAAACATGACACCAATTTTCATTCTTATTTGATTTATAAAAATTACCATTGTGTTTGATTTTGAAACTGATCCTGTCAACTTTCTTAAAGCTTGACTCATAAGTCTTGATTGAAGGCCTACATGATGATCTCCCATCTCTCCTTCTAATTCTGCTTTAGGAGTCAAAGCTGCAACTGAATCTACTACTAATACTGAAACTGAGCCTGATTTTATTAGTGTATCAGTTATTTCTAAAGCTTGTTCACCTGTGTCTGGTTGTGAGATTAAAAGCTCTTCAGTTTTTACCCCAAGTTTTTTTGCGTACACCGGATCCATCGCATGTTCTGCATCTACAAAAGCACATATTCCGCCTGCTTTTTGTGCCTCAGCAACAACTTGTAAAGCCAATGTGGTTTTACCTGATGACTCTGGGCCATAAATTTCTATTATCCTTCCTTTCGGCAAACCTCCAATTCCTAAAGCTAAGTCTAAACTTAAAGATCCTGTTGAAATAGCTTCAACATCTAATGCCTGCTGTTGTCCGAGCCTCATTACTGATCCTTTGCCAAAATTTTGGTCAATCTGGCTGATAGCAGCTTCTAAAGATTTGTTTTTTTCTTTTAATTCTTGTTCTTTTTTGTTGTCTGATTTTACAACTTTTAAATTATTTTTTGTCATATTTATCCTTTTTTGTTATTACGAATCGATAATTTAAATGTACACATTTTGTTCTTTTTTGCAAGAAATATTGAAAAAAGGGTTTAAAATAGGGGTTTATAAGGGCTTAATTTTGTCTAAAGATAACGTACCTAATTGAAATGCAAGTTCAAATTTAGAGATAATCAAATCTCTCTCAGCTTTAGCAAAAGCAATTCTTGCATCTAAAAGAAGGCTTCGGGATTGGATGACATCAAGAGTAGTTCTTGTGTTTCCGGAGTCATATTCTAACATTATGCCTTCATTAGCAATTTCAGCTGCCTTTAGTTGAGCCTCGGTAGCAGTTAAGACACTTTGCGAAGATTGGTATTTGGACCAGAAATTTGTAGTTTCAGTAATAGCTTTGTTTTCAGAGTCTTCAGCTAATAGTAAAGACCTTTGTTTTTTTAAAGATGACTTTTTTATTGAAGAGATATTTTCCCCTCCTTTAATTATCGGCCAAGTAATTGTAGCTTTAACAGTCTCTTCATCTAATTCGTCAACTGTTGAACTATAGTCTTTATTTTCAGATTTAGAATAATTAATTGAAGCTGAAGGTGATAATTTGGCTTTTTCGATGTTTAAATCTTTTACTGATATTTGATAGTCTAACCTGGCAATTAATAAATCTGCGTTGTTTTCTTTTGCGATTTTAATTGCTTCCTGAAGTGAATTAGGTAATTTTACCTCAACATTTTCAGTTGTATTTATTGGAGTTGGCACTTTTTTTCTAACAACCCTCTCAAAGTTCGTTTTTGATGCTAATAATTCTGTTTTTGCTTTAATAAGATTAGCATTAGCGCCTGCTAACGATGACTCAGATTGTGCTAAATCTGTTAAAGTTATTTCGCCTTTTTGCACTCTTGCATTATCTGACTCTACTTGTCTTTCAAATAAATTTACATTTGATAGATTAAAATCTTGATTTTTTGTTTTAAAAATTAAATCAAAGTAAGCAGATACAGTATTTAAAATAGTCTCCTGTTTTACTTTACGTAGTCTAACATTAGCTTTTCTAACCTCTAGTTCAGATTTTTTAAAAGAGTTAAAACCTTTAAACCCTTGAAATAATTTTTGGTCAACAGATATGGTTTTTGTTGCGGTGTCTAGATTTGAGTCACTTAGATTTGAGCCGCTTTGATCAGTTTTGTTTGTCGACTGTGAGCTGCTCTGATTGCCTGATAAAGATATACTAGGCAAGAATTCACTTCTCGAAATATTAATATTTTGTTTAATTGATTTTTGATTTTTTTTTTCTGCATTTAATTTTAAGTTATTTTTCAATGCAGACTCAATCAAAAGCTGAAGCTGACCCTCAGCTTGAGCTGATGAGACGTAAAATAAAAACAATATTAAAAGTTTTTTCATTAATTATAAAATTTAATTTTTTTTGACCTATGACTACTGTCTAAAAACACTGTTATATCTGATATTTTTGAATAATCTTTCATCATTTGCCTAGTTATCCTTTCGTAAAACATTATAAATTCTTTAATCTTTGATTTCGACATAGTTCCTTTATTTTTTGATATCAATTTCAATTTTTGCTCCTGATGTAAACGCCACTTGAGTATATGATTAAAACTAGGAGCTTTCAAATAAACTAATTTATCAATCTTTTTAAACAATTTTCTATAATTATTTTTTAAGTATTTATTTGATTTTTTCCTCCATTTAAAGTCAAAATCATATTTTTTTTCAATATCATTTAACGGTTTAATCAAATCAATATTTCTTTGATGTCTTGCCCCTACACACCAGCCTTCAAAGATAATTATATGGGGTTTTTGTTTAATTTTAATCCATTTTGATTTTTTAAGTCTATCATCTATAGATTTATCAAATTTTGGAATTAAAACTTTTTGAAAAAGTTTTTTTTTCAGTCTAGATATCACATCATTTATCAAACTAACATCATGTGTCCCTGGTACACCCCTTGTCAAAAATAATGGATGAACAAGCTTAGACATCTTTATTCTTTCAGATTTAGTTTTGTAAAAATCATCTATTGAAAATATACAGACTCTTAGTCCATAGCTTTCTTTCAAAATAAATTTTATAATTTCTGTAATTGTACTTTTGCCTGATCCTTGCCCCCCAGATAGTCCTATAATTTTTTGTTTGTTATCTTTTTTGTAAGTAGAATAAATCCAATTTGATAAAGGTAAATAAAATTTATTTAATTTTTCTATTTTATTTTTGATTGGTTTGCCCTTAACTTCTTTTTTTTTCAAAAAATCTAAATAACTGTTTTTAATAGAAGTATAATTAGATTTTTTTAAACTCATAGATCTTATTTTTTATCTAAAGGATGGTTTTGACCATCAGCTATGAGAATTTTTTCTAAAGAAAATGTATCAACTTCATCTATGCATCCTACATTAAATGCTGTCATCTTTGGATTAGATCTAGGGTTATTATGAGTATAGACTCCACAAATTGAGCAAAAGTAATGTTTGGCTACTTTTGTGTTAAATTGATAAAGTTTTAATTTATCTTTTCCTTTTACAATTTTAAAATTATCGTTTTCAACCATAGACATAATAGAGCCTTTTCTCTTACATATTGAACAATTGCATCTTACAAATTTTTCAAACTTTAAAAGATTAATTTCAGCTTCTATTTCACCACAATGACAGGATAATTTTTTCATAATTTTTCGCTTTAAGCTTAATGTTAAATACCTCCGATTAAGTTTGTCCACAATAGAAGAAAGGTAAATTTAAATGTTCACCTTTTGACTCACTTTTGATTCCATTAAAGACACAAAATACAACCCTTTAGTGTGTTATTGTTTTAACATTTAATATATTTTCATCACTTTTTAGTAAAGCACTCTGATTTTCTCTCAAAGACACAATAAAAATAATGATGTTAAATAAAACTAATAACATTT
>CACOEA010000018.1 GCA_902626185.1 uncultured Pelagibacteraceae bacterium | reverse complement strand
ACTGAAAATTTTTCACAATTTGTAATTGAAAAACAACTAAGTCTCTGTATCTAAAAGCTGCTGCACAACTTGCTAAATAAAACTCCCACATTTTAACAAATTTTTCATCAAAAAGATCTTTTACCTCTTTTCTTCTTGTCAAAAACCTTTCTAGCCAACTTTCTAGTGTCTTGTCGTAATGTCGTATCAAGGTTTCTGTGTCTGCAACTATTAAACCAGTTTTTTCGATAGGTTTGATTATTTGACTAAATGAAGGGCATACTCCTCCAGGAAATATATATTTGTTGATAAACTTATTTGGAGGGCTTGGTTTATCTACTACTCCTATAGTGTGTAATAAAAAGATGCCGTCCTCTTTTAGTAATTTATTCATAGACTCAAAAAATACTTTGTAAAATTTTTTTCCCACATGCTCAAACATACCCACGGAAAAAATTCTGTCATATTTTCCATTTATTTCTCTATAGTCTGCTAATTCAAAATCAACTTGATTATCTAAGCCAAGCTCTTTAGCTTTTTTTTTGCAGTATGTAATTTGATTTTTGCTTAATGATATTCCTTTAACCTCACAACCCCTCTGTTTAGCAATTTCAAAAGCCATTCCGCCCCATCCACAGCCAACTTCTAATATTTTTTGCCCTTTTTTGATGTCTAATTTCTTAATAATGTGTTCAATTTTATTTTGTTGGGCAGCCTCCAAAGATTGTGTGTCATTTTTCCAATATGCACATGAATAAAGTCTATGTTTTTTATCTAAAAAAATATCATAAAGCTTTTCACCTTTTTCTCCACCAATGTCATAATGATGTTCAACATTTTTTCTAGATTTTCCCGGTAAATTAAAATTTGATAAAAATCTCCATAATTGGAATATCCTTTTTGATATATAGCTAGCAGAGTTAACTTCTCTTCTTCCTAAGTTTTTAACTAACTCCATTAAAAATTCTTTTAAAGTGGCATTTTCAATCAATATCTCATTTCTCATATACGCTTCTGGAAACTCAAGTTCAGGGTCTAACACTAATTTCCAATTTAAATTATCTTTTAATAACTTTATAGTTATGGGATTCTCTTTTTTAGGATTTCCACAAATATATTTTTGACCTTTAGCGTCAATTAAAATTATTCCATCTTCTTTATAAATTTTTGAAAATATTTGTGCTAAAATCATAAGTTAAGCCGCTAAATTTTTTTCATTTACAAACTTTAAATTACTCAATTTCTCAATTAACTCTTTCTTTTTTTCTTCAGATAATAAAACCAATGGAGGTAAAATATTTTTAAACTTATCATCTTTTAATGATAAAAGGCTATGTAGCGCCGAAATCATATTAAATCTATCAAACACCTCTCTTACCGCAATCAACTGATCATTCTTTGTCTGGGTTTTTTTATTTTCAAAATCGTCAAAAACTTTTCTCGCAAGCGAATGTGTGACATTTGTTATAGCAGAAATACACCCTGAGCATCCATGTTCGAGTCCATTAAGTAATTTAGCTTCAGTCCCTGGAAACATAAGAAAGTCTGGTAGTTTTAATTTTTCAAACAAGTTATAGCTCGAGTCTTTACAGCCAATAATATTTTTTGGGTACGACTGAACTAGTCTTTTAACTGCGTCAATGGAGAACTTATAACCACTTAATTTCTCAAAATTGTAAAGAATTATTCTAACTTTTGGTAAATTTTTTATCAATTTTTTGTAAAATTCAAAAACTCCTTCATCTGTATTACCTTTGTAGTAAGCTGGTGGCATTATTAAGAAATCACTAAAGCCGTACTCCATAGCATATTTTATTAAATCTATATTTTCATTTAGAGAGTTATTACCCGTGCCTAAAAAAAATTGATTCTTTAATTTATGACTAGCTATTTTAGATATAAACTCTTTTTTTTCCTTTATTGAAATAAGTTGACTTTGCCCAGTCGATCCAAAAAAGAAAACACCGTGTAAACCATTTTTAATACCATCAACAGCATGATTTACCGTTCCATCTATGTTTAGCGTTCCGTCTTGATTAATAACGCTCAGACTCGCTGCATATATTCCTTTTTTAATCATAATCTTACCTAATTTATTTTATCTAAGTTATATTAATAAAATTTAAAATGAAAGTTTTAGTAATACAACCAAAAGTTGGGATGGGAGATATGGTAATTTATCTTCCTTATATACACGCTATATCAAAAAAATATCAGTCGCAGGTATCTCTTCTTGTTAAAGAAAATTCAAGAGCTAGTGAGCTTTTGTTAGATGACAATCATATTGATGAAATAATTAATTTAGATAGAAACAAAAATAATTCTGGTCACCATGACGGGATATCAGGTTTTTTTAGACTAATAGAAGAATTAAAGAAAAAGAGATTCGATAAAGTGTTCATCTTTAATAGCTCTTTAAGATATTTATTACTGGCAAAATTTACAGGGATAAAAAGTATTGCACAATATCCGTTATTTAAAAAAAAAGACAACATTGTGTTGTCTGCAAAAATCTTTGCAGAAAATGAACTAAATACGATAATTTCTAGTCAACCAAATTTAATTTTGAATAAAAATAAAATTGAAACTGTTAAAAAACAATTCTCTAACACATTCAATCATGTATGCTTAGGTATTTCGGCAAGTGGGCCAACAAAAAGATGGGCTTTACAAAATTACATTAGATTATGTGAAAAGATTAATGAAAAATTACCAACAAAATTTTATTTAGCTGCTGGAAAAAAAGATTTAGATTTAGTAAACAAAATGCTCTCTTCAAAAATTGGGAAAAACTGTGTTCCATTTAATGATTTAAAAATTAGTGAAACTTTACCATTAATTAAAAATTGTAAACTTTACATAGGTAATGATACTGGCTGGTTACATATCTGTGCAGCGCTAAACATAAAATGTTTAGCATTATTTATGGATAGCCCAGTACTTGCTTATGGAAAATATTCTAAAAATATAGATATCGTAATTCCTGAGGGTGAAACTGAAGAAACAACAACTCATGATACACTAGGAGCAGATAAAATTTCTTTTGATGAAGTCTTAAGAAAATCAATTAAATTGATCAACTAAAATCTGTTTTAATTATTTTTTCTTTAGCTTCATTGACAAGTTGACTAAGTCTTTCCGTCTTAACTTCTCTGTTCATATCTGGATGAATTTTTTTTTGAAGGTTGTTTGCTGCTCTAAGAACTTCCTCTTTGCTAACCCCTTTTTTTAGTCCTAATAATTTATACGCTTCATCTGTAGTTACACTAGAAGAACCTTGTGATTTCCCGAATTGACCTTGAGAAAACCTTCCAGAATTTTTTAAAAACTGAATAAGTCTCCACAATTGTAACATCTGAATTGCTGTCAGTCCTTTAATCTTTAAACCACTTAAAATTACAAACAGAAAAGGTAGTGAAAAAATATACTTTCCCCCAATTGTTAAAAGTGCGGCGAGTATCAAAGACAAATAAACAACGATCTTTTTAATTGTGGTTGCAATTTTTTTTGAACTAGTACTAGCAAACCAGTTTAAAAATAAATAAACGATGACAAAAATGATAATTCCTATTAAAAACAAATTCATATAATTTTCAATTATGAGTATACCAAAACTAAAAAAAATTAAGAGTGAGAAAAAATATCATGACATCTCTCTAATTGATGAATATGCATGGGTTGACCAACCAAATATCCTTGATGTTCTAAAAGACGCAAATAAACTTGATCCTGAAGTAAAAAAATACATAGAAGATAATAATAAAACTACAGATAAATATTTTGAAGATGTTAAAGACCTTCAAAACAACTTATTCAAAGAGATTAAATCTAAGATAAAATTAAACGATACTTCATTAAAATTTAAAGATAAAAAATATTATTATTGGAATAAAACTGAAGCTGAAGGTAATTATGGAAAAAGAATTAGACAATTAATTGATGGTTCAAAGCCAGAGGAGATTTTTTTTGATGGTGATGTTGAAAAGAGAAATCATGGATCGGAATACTTTGGCATTGGCTCTGTTAGCGTTTCTCACTGTGATAATCTAATGGCCTATTCATTAGATCTAAAGGGATCTGAGTATTATACAATTTATCTAAGAGACCTAAGATCAGGAAAAAATGAGAAAGATATTATTGATAACACAAGTGGTGGGATAACGTGGTCTCTTGATAGTAAAAGTTTTTTTTATTCCAAATTAGATAAGTTTCACAGACCTAGAAAAATTTTTAAGCATATTGTCGGCACTTCTGTAAAAGATGACAAACTTATTTTTGAGGAAAAAGATGATACGTTTACTTGTAGTATAGGACTTACATCGGATGAAAAATTTTTTATCATTTCGACCTCAGACCATATAACTACTGAGGATTATTTCTTCCCTTCAGATGCTTCGGAGATAAAGCCAGTTTTATTTAAAAAAAGAAAAAAAGATGTCAGATACTCAATAGACTCTTGGCAGGGGTATTTCTACATTCATACCAATGAAAATGCGAGAGACTATAAAGTTCTTAAATGTAAAACTAGCCAGATTGATAAAATAGAAACTTTTATTCCAGCTAAGAAAGAAACGGTTGTTGGAAGTTTAGATTTTCTTGACAATTATATTTTGAGAGGAGAAAAATCAGATGCTATCCCTAAGTTATATATAAGAAATATTAAAACAAACGAAGAGGAAGAATTAAAGATTTCTGATGAAGCTATTGGAGTGCCTGGTATTTCATTGATACAAAAGAATACAAATACAACAAAAATCAGAGTGCATTGGGAAAGCATGGCAACGCCTAGCAAAATTTATGAATACGATATTTTCACAAAAGAAAAAAAGTTAGTAAAAGAAACAGAAATTCCATCAGGACATAATCCTAAAAAATATATTGTAGAACGTGTTAAAGCTAAATCACACGATGGAAGGATGATACCTATAAGTTTATTAAGATTAAAAGATTCAAAACAAGACGGTAAATCCAAAATTTTACTTTACGCATACGGTGCGTATAAACACAGTATCTCACCATCATTCAGTGCATCAAGGTTCGCTTTAGTTGATAGGGGAATTACTTTTGCCATCGCTCATATTAGAGGAGGAGGAGATCTTGGAGATGTTTGGCATGAAGAAGGTAAAATGAAAAAAAAGAGAAATACTTTTTTAGATTATATCGCTTGTGCCAACCATTTAATTGAACAACGATATACTTATAAAGGTGGTATTTGTTTTTATGGTGGTTCTGCAGGAGGTCTCACGGGTGGTGCTGTTGCAAACATGGCGCCTGACTTATTTTTTTCAATGTTATTACTCGTTCCATTTGTGGATACAATGACAACAATGTTAAATAAAAATTTGCCATTAACTCCTGCAGAATGGGAATTGTGGGGAAATCCAATAAAAGATAAATTTTATTTTGAATATATTCTTTCCTACGCACCATATAATAATTTAGAAAAAAAAGATTATCCTTCAATGTTAGTAACAACATCGTTATTTGATAATCGAGTTCTTTATTCAGAACCAGTAAAGTATATTGCAAAACTTCGAGATGTTAAGACTGATAATAATCCTCAGTTACTAAAATGTAAAATGGAAGCAGCTGGCCACGGAGGAATGAGTGGTCGTGATAATGCTATAAAAGAGTTAGCAGAAGAATATTCTTTCATTTTAAAATCAGCAAAAATTTTTAGTTAAGCACCTTGAAAATTTTAAAAAACTTACTACATAAAAATAGTTAGTTGCCAATTGGGACTAACATTAAACCTTGCTAACAAAGGAGGATATATGACAAGTAAGGATCTATCGATCTTTAATTCACTTAGACCTTTAAGCATAGGATTTGATGACATGTTTGATCAATTCGAATCTATGTTAGGGAATGGCAGTCTTGCTATGCAAAGCAATTATCCGCCATATAACATCAGAAAAGCAGGCAAAGATAAGTATGCTATTGAAGTTGCAGTTGCCGGCTTTAATAAAGATGATGTTGAAGTTGAATATGAAGATAATCTTTTAACTGTAAAGACAAAACAAATTAAAAGATCAGACGAAAAAGAAAGTGATGAAGTTATTCATCGAGGAATTTCACAGAGGTCTTTTGCAAGATCATTTACAATTGCAGATGATGTAAAGGTAAATGGTGCGGAGCTAAAAGACGGTTTGCTTACTATTTCTTGTGAAAAAATCATCCCAGAAGTGAAGAAAAAAAGACTTATTCAAATTAAATAAGTATGCCTTACTTGCGGAGAAAAAACTCCGCAAGTAAATTAAAAGCAGTTTTTACTACTAAATCCAATCACTGTATTTTTTTGACTAATCTCAAACTTTCGCTCACATTTAATTTTATATTTTTCAGTTATATAAACGTATCTTCTATTGTTATTTTTTAAAAATTCGACCTTGTCTGGCTGACCATAAAAACTTTTGAGTTCATTTTCTTGTTTATCTAGCCATTTACTCAACTCTTTTTGCTCTTGAGCTGTTGTATCATCAATTTTTTTTGTAACAGATTGACAGCTTATTAATGTAGTTAAAAATAGTGTGTATAAAATTCCTAAAAATAATTTTTTCATACTTATCCTTATTTTATAACGAAAAGTTATAAACAGATATATTTACTGTGGGTTGAATCTATTCAGCTATGTAAGAATTAGTTAAGATTTTATCACATATTTAGAGTAATACACTCTAAATGGAGGTTTAATCTTTATGATGAATAAATATTTTGAGTATAGAAAACATAAAACAAATTTTAAAACAGAAGTAATTGCCGGAGTAACAACTTTTCTTACAATGGCATATATAATGTTTTTAAATCCTTTTATCTTGTCTGGTGAATTTGGCGGAACTGAAAAAGGTTTTTTTGACTTTGGTGCAGTATTTACTGCAACAATTTTAGCAACAGCATTAGCGTGTTTCATAATGGCATTTTATGGAAAAACTTGGCCGATAGGACTTGCGCCAGGTATGGGTATAAACGCTTTCGTTGCTTACGGAGTTGTTGCTGGAATGGGTTATACACCTCAGGCAGCTTTAGGTGCAGTTTTAGTTGCAGGCGTAATCTTCTTAGCGATTTCACTCACACCTTTAAGAGCGTGGTTAATAAATTCTATTCCAAGAAGTTTAAAACTAGGTATTGGAGCAGGTATAGGATTATTTTTAGCAATAATAGGATTAGAAATAATGGGAGTAGTTGGTGACCATCCTGTAACACTTGTAACATTAGGAGATATTAAAAATCCCCTAGTGCTATTAGGGTGCTTAGCTTTTGTTTTTATGATCGTTTTAGAAAAGATGAAAATAAAAGGAAATATTATAATAGGTATTCTATTATTTAGTGTTATTGCTTGGGCAACTGGACTTGCCAAATTTAATGGCGTAGTAGGATCTATTCCACCAATGACTTACTTGTTTGAATTTGATCTAAAAGCTGCATTAACAGCTGGTATGGCGTCAATTGTATTTACTTTATTATTTATAGATTTTTTTGATACAGCGGGAACTTTAACTTCTGTTGCTAATGTTGCTGGCAAAGTAGATAAAAAAGGTAAAGTACAAGACATAAATAAAGCTATGCTTTCTGATAGTGTTGGAACAGTAGCTGGTGCTATGATGGGAACTACAACAGTTACAAGTTATGTAGAGTCTGGCGCTGGAGTAAAAGCCGGCGGAAGAACTGGCATGACATCACTAGTAATTGGTGTATTGTTCTTGGCATGTTTGTTCTTTTCCCCATTAGCTACAAGTCTACCAAAAGAGATTGATGGAGCTGCATTATTATACGTTGCAATTTTATTTGTGAGAAATATTACAGATATTGAGTGGGATGATATAGCAGAATCAGGTCCAGCAGTTGTTGCAATGATAACAATGCCTTTAACTTACAGTATAAGTAATGGTATTGCTCTTGCTTTTATTTCGTATGCGCTAATCCAGATATTTACTGGAAAGTTTGGAAAAACTTCCTCAGCTATATGGGTAATAGCAGCATTCAGCGTACTTAGTTTTTACGTGGCTTAAAAATTTTAGGGCCAGTTTTGCTACTGGCCCTAATTTTCATGTTTCTTAATTAAATCGTTTATTCTTATCTCTTCGTAACGTTCGAAAGGCTGAACAATCCATGGATTGCTATTTAACTTTTGAGCACAAAAATCTGGCTCAAAAGTTGAGTCTTTCTTTTTCCACAACACCGCGGTTTTAATATCTTTTATTTTTCCTTTTAACGGAGGATATTTTTTTAACCAATCGATACTTTTGTTTAAAGTAACTCCCGTATCTGATAGATCGTCACATAAAAGAATATTACCTTTCATATCTTGTATTGTTGAACTCATCTCTCTTGAAAATACTAATTCTCCTTGTTGGTCTTCGATATCCTTACCAGAATAGGACTCGACTGCTAAATAAGCGCACTTTAGTTTAAAAATTCTACTGAGTACGTCGATAATTGGAGCGCCACCTCGCATTATACCAATCAATATATCAGGCTTAAAACCACTTTGAAAAATTTGAATAGCTAACTTTTCAACTATAAAATTATATTTTTTCCAATCTATGATAAGTTTATCTGCCATAAAAAAAGTTAATTTATTTTGAGGGAGATGTAAATGAAAGGATATATAGTGTGTGTTTATAAAAGTATAAATGATCAAAATGCTTTGAAAGACTATGCAATCAAAGCTAGAGTTGCTGTAGAGAAATACAAGGGTAAGTTCTTAGTAAGAGGCGGTCAAAAAGTGACAACGGAGGGTGAAAATTGGGTAAGAACGGTAGTTATTGAATTTCCTTCCTTTAAAGAAGCAAAAACCTTTTTTAATTCCAAGGAATATCAAGATGCTCATGCTATTTTAGGAAATACAGTGATACGCCATCACCATATAATTGAGGGAGCTTAATATTGTATCGGCTCATTATCAATTGATCTCCACAAATACCAAGTTGCTACAGAACAGTAAGGTGTAAATTTTTTATAAAGCTTATCTAGAAATTTTTTTGGCGGAAAGTATTTTTTTTTATAATTATTTGAAATAGCTCTGAGCAATCCAATATCTTGAAGGGGCCAAATATTTGAGCGATTAAAAGTAAAAAGTAGTATCATCTCGGCTGACCATCTTCCAATTTGTTTTAAATCAGACAAATATTCAATAGCCTCCTCATCTGTCATTTTTTTTATCAAACTTGGTTTGAAAGTTTTATTTAGTATTCTTTTAGCTAAATCTTTTATTCCTCTCACTTTTTGTCTGCTCAAACCACAGCTTTTTAAGCTGCTAAATGATAATTTATTTACCGTTTTAGCATTAATTTTATTATTACATTTTTTTTGAAACCTTAAAAAAACTGAGTTTGCAGCTGCTACACTAATTTGCTGTCCTATTATACTTTTGCAAAGAGAGAAAAAAACATCATTACGTGTTCTAAGATTTCCGTCTTTATAATTTATAATTAGTTTTTTTATGACTTTATCTTTTTTTGATAAAATTTTTTTTGCTTTAGCCCAATATTTTGGGGGTCTACTCATGTTCGTGGAGTAACTATTTGTTTTTTTAATTTATTCTCTCTCATGAAAATAATTAATGAGCTAGTTATGACTAATGCTGCTCCTAATAAAGTTAAAATTTTAGGAACCTCACTCCAAATGAAGAAGCCAAAAATAATTGCGAATACTAAGCTTAAATACTTAATTGGAGTAACTAATGACGCCTCAGCTAATCTATAGCTTTGTGTCAGCAATAGATTGGCTACGCTTCCACACAACCCAAGTATACAAAACAATAAAAAATCTAGAGGTGTCGGCATCACCCAGTCGTTAAATAAAATTGTACTTAAGCCCAGTAAAGTACAAAGTAGTGTAAAATAAAAGGCGATCGTGTAATTAGCTTCAGTTTTAGAAAGAGATCTTACACTGATAGCCACGCATGCAAAAAAGATACAAAAAATAATTGGAGTAATATAGTAATAATTTAAATCTGTGAAAGCAGGTTGTACAATTAAAAGCATACCTAAAAATCCTAGCAATACTGCTAACCATCTTTTAATTCCTACTCTTTCTGACAGAAAAATAATAGATGCAATTGTGACGAATATTGGTCCTCCAAAAGTTAATGAAACTACATCTGCTAATGGTAGTTCTCTTAGACCAAAAAATAATGCAATTATAGCTAAGGCACCAGTTATTGCTCTAAAAGCATGTAAACCGGGACGTGAAGTTTTATAAAAAGAGAATAGTTTATCTTTTGGTATTATAAAAAAAATTGGAATGAACCCAATAAAAAATCTTAAAAAAAGCACTTGCCCAATTGGATAGTAGTCTAACCACTTAACGCAGATATCCATTATAGAGAAGCAAATAACACTTCCAACCATGTACAATACGCCTATTTGATTTTGAGTTAACAATTTATTATTCTCCAGTTTAAATTATATTAAATAACTTATGCAGAAATGTACACTAGCTCTAGGATGTTTTTGGAAACCTGAGGAAAACTTTAAGAATAAACCAGGCATTATTCAGACTGAGGTTGGTTACGCTGGAGGACAAAAATCTGAAGTAACTTACGAGGAGGTTTGCACAGGAAACACTGGTCACGCAGAGGTAGTAAGACTAACTTATGACGAAAAAATTATTCCATTTAAGAAGATATTAGATTTATTTTTTAAAATGCATGATCCGACACAAAAAGATATGCAATATCCAGATGTTGGTACTCAGTATAGAAGCGAAATTTTTTACGAGACAGATGAACAAAAAAAGGCTGCTGAGGAAACCCTAAGTAAAAAAAATCCTGAGTTTGGTGGCAAAATTCAAACTAATATTTCAAAAATTAAAAATTATTGTAAAGCTGAGGAGTATCATCAAAGATATATTGAAAAGAAAAGTATATGAAATCTTTGGTATCAACTGAATGGTTAGATAAAAATTTAGAAAACGTAAGAATATTTGATGCGAGCTGGCATCTTCCTGTGGCTAAGAGAGATGCGTTTAGAGAATATAAGGAGAGTCATATAAAGAATTCCAGTTTTTTTGATATTGATAAAAACTCTAATCAAAATTCTTCATTACCTCATATGCTCACAAATAAAGAAGAGTGGGAAAAAATATTGTCAAAATACGGTATAAATAATTCAGATCATGTAATTATTTATGATAATTCTGATGTAATTAGTTCATGTCGTGTTTGGTATAATTTTTTATATTTTGGTCACAACTCGAACTTGATATCCATTTTAGATGGAGGTCTTAAAAAATGGGTTGAGGAAAAAAGGTCAACTTTTAAAGAAATTAAAAATTTTGAATACAGTAATTATCAAGCTACTGAGAATTCTTCTTTAGTTTTAAATAAAAATCAGATTGACTCGAATATTAAAAATAAAGTTTTCGAATTAGTAGATGCTAGAAGTAAAGAAAGATTTCAGGGGGAGCAACCTGAGTTTAGAAAAGAACTTAAAAGTGGAAACATTGAAGGATCTAAAAACCTTCCTTTTATTGAATTGATTAATAAATCAGATAAAACTTTTAAGGAAAAAAATAAATTAATTGATATTTTTAAAAGACACAGAATTGATATTAACAAAAACCTTGCATTTACTTGCGGATCAGGCATTACTGCGTGTGTTTTAGGTCTAGCTAATTCTATCATAAGTGGTAAAAAGCCAATTATCTATGATGGCTCTTGGGCAGAGTACGGATTAAAGCAATAATGAAAACATCGACAAAATTTAAAACTTTTTTGACTATATTTTTTATTGTTATATTTACAATAATTGCAGCCCGTCATTTTATTGGATTACATTTTCAAAAAAAATTCAGTATAAGACCAGCGCCAGGAGTAATTGTTAAAGAGGTAGTAAAATCTAATTTTTATAAAAGTATTGAGACTTTTGGCACAGCAATCGCTCAAAAATCTAAAACATATAGAGTTACAAAAAATGATGTTATTGGAAATTTAAAAATTGAAAATAGATTTGTAAAAAAAGGTGAAATAATAATCGCACTTAAAAATGAAAAAAATATCATTGCTGATTTTGAAGGCAAAATTGGAAAAAGAGAAATTGCTCAAGGTGTTCTTGGGTCAAATAGTTTAATTATAACTTTAGATGATTTAAAAACAATTATAATAGATATCAAAGTTCCAGAAAATTATGTAGGTGTTCTTAAACCTGGATTAAAAGCAGAGATTACGAGTTCGGCGTTTGATAAAGTATTTAAAGGTAATATCGAAACTATTAGTTCTCGAATAGATCCATCTACAAGATCTATTTTATCCAGAGTAATAGTAGATAATTCAAAATTTGAAATAATACCAGGACAATTAATGACAGTTAAAATTATCTATGAAGAAACTAATGAAATCGGAGTTCCTGAAAGTGCTGTAACAATACAAGGTGAAACAGCTTTTGTTTACGTTGTAAATAATGAAATAGCTGAAAAAAAAGATATTAAAATAGGAAAGAGAAACTTTGGTAAAGTTTCAGTTCTATCAGGAGTTAACGAAGGTGATTTAGTAATTAGCGAAGGTGTATCTAAAGTTAGAGATAAAGCAAAAGTTAAAATTATAAACCCTTAAAAAAAATGTTTTTAACAGACCTATCTATAAAAAGACCTGTTGTTGCCTCCGTTATGAGTTTAATACTTGTAATTTTTGGATTAGTAACTTTTCAAGAGATACCTACTGATGAGTTACCAGACGTACAGCCGCCAGTAGTTACTATACAAACTGAATATAAAGGTGCTTCTGCTGAAATTGTAGATACCCAAATAACACAAAAAATTGAAGATTTTGTTGGAGGAACCCCTGGTTTGGAAACAATTGACTCCTTTAGTGAAGATGAAAGTTCAAGAATTACATTAACTTTTGAAAATGATTTAGATCTGGATGATGTGGCCAACGATGTAAGAAGTTCAGTTTCTAGAGTTCTAGATAATTTACCTGACGGTGCTGAGCAACCTGAAATTTTTAAACAAAGTGGGCAAATGAGAACTACTCTCTGGCTCTCTTTCAGTTCTGAGACTATGACAGACTTGGAGTTGACTGATTACGCTGACAGATATTTAACAGATACTTTTTCTACTGTCGACGGCGTTGGTAGAGTGAGACTTGGAGGACAAAGAGAGCTTTCTTTAAGAGTTTGGCTAGATCCCTTGGCTTTGGCTGCAAGAGATTTGACAACGCAAGAGGTTGAAGCAGTTTTAAGAAGAGAAAATGTTGAGTTTCCAGCGGGGCGAATTGAGTCTAAAGATATAGATTTAACAATTAAACTCGATAAAGCTTACGAAGAAGTAGATAATTATAAAAATTTACCGCTTAAAAGAGCTAATGACGGATCAATCATCACTTTGTCAGATGTGTCAAGAATTGAATTAGGAGCTGAGTCAACAAGAACTATATTTAAAGGTAACGGCAAACAAGTTGTTGGGATTGGAATATATCAACAGTCGGATGCAAATACCATTTCTGTGGCTAACGGGATAAAAGAAAAAATGAGAGAACTAGAACCAAGTTTGCCTCAGGGTACAACTTTAGAAGTATCTTTTGATAGAAGTAATTATATCAAAACAGCAATAAAAGAAGTTTACAAAACTTTAATAATCGCATTAATTCTTGTTACCATAATTATCTACTTATTTTTAGGCAACATAAGAGCATTGATAGTTCCTTTGATAGCATTACCAGTCTCTTTGATTTCAACATTCTTATCAATTTATATTTTTGATTTTTCAATTAATTTATTCACCTTGATGGCTTTGGTGCTTGCTATCGGGATAGTAGTTGATGACGCAATAGTGATGCTTGAGAATATCGTTAGAAGAATAGAATTAGGGGATACACCTTTAATTGCTGCTTATAAGGGAGCGAAGCAAGTCTCATTTGCTATTATAGCAACTACCGTGGTTCTAGTTGCTGTTTTTGTTCCTTTAATTTTCATCAAAGGTATTACTGGTGTTTTGTTCACACAGACAGCTATCACACTTGCTTCAGCTGTAATCATATCAAGTTTTGTTGCTCTTTCACTGAGTCCAATGCTAGCAAGTAAGTTTCTTCAAAAAAATATGAAAAAGTCTAAAATAGTTATTAAATTTGAGAATTTTTTAAAAGATATTACTTATCTATATAAAGTTTCATTACTAGAGTGGATTAAAAAAAGAAAAGCAATAACAATATTTTTATTAGGCACGTTAGCTCTTACTATTTTCTTTTTTAACTTTGCAAAAAAAGAGTTGATAGCACCTGAGGACAGAGGCGCCTTTTTTGTAATAATTAAAGCTCCTCAAAGTTCTGGGTTTAACTTTACTAAAGACAGGGCAGAAGAAATTGAAAAATTATTACTACCAAAAGTTGGTAACGGTGAATATAGAAGGTTGATTATGCGAGTTCCTGGATTTGGAAAATCTGCAAAACAGGTTAACAGTGGTTTCATTATTGTACTCCTAGAACCTTGGAAAAAAAGAGATCGTCATGGAGTAAAAATTATGAGGGAATCCTTCAGGGAAATAGGTAAAGTACCTGGAGTATTAGCCTTTCCAATAATGCCTCAAGGAATAAGAACTGGTGGAATAGAAAGTCCGATTCAATTTGTAATTTTAGGAAATACTTACGAACAATTAGTTGAGTGGAAAGAAATTATAAAAAAAGAAGCAAGGAAAAATCCTGGATTAACATCAATTCAAGATGACTTTGATTTAAATAAACCCCAACTTAACGTTAGAATAGACCAAAAAAAAGCTGCTGATTTAGGTGTTTCTACAGAAGATATTGGAAAAACTGTTGAAACAATTTTTGGTTCAAAAAGGGTAACAAATTTTACTAAAGATGGAAAAGAATATTCTATTATTTTACAAGGAGATATTAAAGATAGACAAGAACCAGATAGTATAAGTAAAGTTTTTGTAAGATCAAAGAATAATGGGAAACTTGTCTCAATATCTAACTTAGTAACTTATAATGAAGAAGGACAATCCCCATTTTTAGCAAGATATAACAGACAAAAAGCTGTTACTATTTCAGCAAGACTTGTTGGAGATTATTCTTTAGATGAAGCATTAAAATTTTTAGTTGGGGTTGTTGAGCAAAATACTCCGCAAGCTAGAATTGCCTATAAAGGCGAAAGTGAAGAATATAAAAAAACTAACACGGAACTTTATGTGATATTTGCTCTTGCTTTAATAACAGCTTATTTAGCTATGAGCGCACAATTTGAAAGCTGGAGGCACCCACTAACAATAATGTTAACTGTGCCAATGGCAATATTAGGCGGCTTATTGGGTCTTTTAGTGGTTGGATCTTCACTTAACGTTTATAGTCAAATTGCTTTAATCATTTTAATCGGTTTATCAGCTAAAAATGGAATTTTAATTGTTGAATTTGCGAATCAATTGAGAAAAGAAGGTAAAAATTTAGAAGTTGCAGTTTTTGAAGCAGCTTCGATCAGATTAAGACCAATTCTTATGACAAGTATATCTACAATTATTGGTGTTCTTCCTCTTATTTTAGGAACTGGTCCAGGAGCAGCGAGTAGGTTAACGGTTGGTATAACAATATTTGGTGGCATGCTGTTCTCAACTTTTTTTACTCTATATGTAATACCTACTGTTTATACTATAGTTGGTAAAGGAACTCAGAGAATTGATGCAGTTGAAATAGAATTAAAAAAACAACTTAAAAAATAATATACTTATTTTTATCTAAATTTTTCTTACATAGAGTTAGTTGTTTTCTATATTTATTAGACATATCCTTAACTGA
>CACOEA010000017.1 GCA_902626185.1 uncultured Pelagibacteraceae bacterium | reverse complement strand
TATTTATTCGATAGAGGATTTAGCCCAACTTATTTATGACTTAAAGCAAGTTAATCCTAAAGCTCGAGTAAGCGTAAAACTTGTGGCATCAACTGGTATTGGGACTATTGCAGCAGGAGTAGCTAAGGCTAAAGCTGATATAATTCTTATTTCTGGTCATTCAGGTGGAACTGGAGCTAGCCCTCAAACTAGTATTAAATATGCAGGTGTGCCCTGGGAAATGGGTTTGACTGAAGCTAATCAAATTCTAACTTTAAATAATTTAAGACATAAAGTTACATTGAAAACTGATGGCGGGATTAAGACTGGAAGAGATGTTGTGATAGCCGCAATGATGGGAGCTGAAGAATATGGTTTAGGTACTTCTTCCTTAGTAGCTATGGGATGTATAATGGTAAGGCAATGTCATTCAAATACTTGTCCAGTTGGTGTGTGTAGTCAAGATGAAAAACTCAGAGAAAAGTTTACAGGAACCCCCGAAAAAGTTGTCAATCTATTCACTTTTGTAGCTAAAGAAGTAAGAGAGATTTTAGCTTCGCTTGGATATAAATCAATTAATGAAATTATAGGAAGAACAGATTTATTATCACAAGTAAATAAAGGTTCTTCTAATTTAGATGATTTAGATTTAAATCCATTGCTTGTTCAAGCAGATCCTGGTGATAACCCAAGGTATTGTGAGAAAAAGTTGATTAATAAAGTTCCTGAAACTTTGGATGAAAAAATATGGTCTGAAATAAAAGATAAAATTGAAATTAATAAGAGTAATAATTTTGAGTATATTACTGAAAATACTTATCGATCTGTTGGCACCAGACTGTCTCATTATGTTTATAAAAAATATGGAAATAATAAACTAAATCCGAACACTATAAGTATAAAGTTGCATGGTTCCGCAGGACAATCCTTGGGAGCTTTTCTCACGAAAGGCATCAAGCTAATAGTAGAGGGAGACAGCAATGATTATGTAGGCAAAGGTCTCTCGGGAGGTACAATAGTGGTTTATCCTTCACAAAAAAGTAAACTTGTATCCAATGATAATACAATTATTGGTAATACTGTTTTATATGGTGCAACTTCAGGAAAATTATTTGCTTCTGGTCAAGCCGGTGAAAGGTTTGCTGTAAGAAATTCTGGTAGCTTAGCCGTAGTTGAAGGTTGTGGAGCTCATGGGTGCGAATATATGACTGGAGGCACTGCTATTATATTAGGCGAAGTTGGAGACAATTTCGGAGCTGGAATGACCGGAGGAATGGCATTTATATATGATGATAAAGATAATTTTGAAAATTTTGCCAATCCCTCGTCTATAATATGGCAGCTTGTAGAAACTGATTTCTGGAAAGAGCTTTTAAAAAACAATATAAATGAATTTTTTAAAGAAACTAATTCTTTTATTGCAAAAAAAATATTAGACAACTTTGACTCTGAAATTAAAAAATTTAAACAAGTTTGTCCTATTGAAATGCTCGATAAATTGGAAAACCCAATTAGTTTTAAATCTGTAGCCAAAAAGGCAAGCTGATGAGTGATTTTAAAATTTTTTGTTTTGGTTTTGGTCAAGTTGCAAAAAATTTTATTAAAAAAATTAAAAGTAAAAATATAAATTATAAATTAAGCGTTACATCTAGAGATGAATCTGGAATTAGAAAATTTGAAAATAAAGATTATCAAAGTTTCAAATTTAACGAACAAGATTACGATGAAAACTTAATCAAAGACCTGGAAGAGGCTGAATATATACTTATTTCAATTGCGCCAAAGAAGGGCAAAGATATTGTAATTAAAAACTTTGGAGACAAGTTTAATAATCCTAAGCTTAAGTGGATTACATATTTATCTGCTACTAGCGTTTATGGAAACCACGACGGAAAATGGGTAGACGAAAAAAGCGAAACTAAGCCAACATCTAATTCAGGAACAGAAAGATTAGAAGCCGAAAAAGATTGGCTGAGATTGCACGAGCAATATAATTGTCCTGTTCAAATTTTTAGATTATCTGGAATTTACTCTAATCAGTATAATATATTAAATAGATTAAAATCTGGTGAAGCTAAAATTGTTAATAAAAAAAATCATTTTTTTTCTCGTATACATGTAGAAGACATTGCAAATGTTTTGTATCAATCTTTAGACAGACTAAAAAAAGGAGAAGTTTACAATATTTCTGATGATAGGCCAGCTTCAAATGAAGAAGTGATAGCATATGGCGTAAAATTACTAGGTATTAAAAAACCAGGAATTTTGAAGATAAACGACATTCAAAGTGAAATGTTAAAAAATTTCTATAATGATTCAAAAAAAGTGAGCAACAAGAAAATGAAAAATTTTTTTAAATTAGATTTAAAATTTCCATCTTATATTGAAGGATTAAATTACATCAATGATAATTCTATCTAATTCTCTTATTATTCTTTTTAAAAATTTTGGATTAGATAAACTATGATCGCCATTATTAATAATCACTAACTTTTTTTTTGCTTTTTTAAAAATTGATAAAACTTTTCTTGAAAATACAACTGGAACAACCTCATCTTTGCTGCCATGCACCATTGTTATTTTAATCTTTGATGAAATTTTTTTTGATAAAACTTTATTTTTTCTTCCATCTTTAATTAATTGATAAGAGATAGGATATTTATATTGTCCAGCTTCAATCGTGCTTATTCCTTTTTTTACAATTTCATTTCTTATTTTTTTTGGAAATTTATTCCACATGAGTCTAGTCAAAAACTCTGGAGCTGATCCTATACCTAAAAATCCTTTTATTTGTTTTTTAAAATATTTAAATTGATTTATCGATATCCATGCACCCATGCTTGAACCAACAAGAATAAAATTATTTTTTTTTACGATTTTTTTAATTAAAAATTTTGTATTTTTAGTCCAAATAGAAATATTTCCTTTAGTAAAATCTCCTGAAGACTTTCCATGGCCAAAATATTCTAAAGCTAAAAAACCTAATTTTTTCTTTAAAGCAAACCGTTTTAAAGTTTGAGGTTTTATGCCCTCAATATCAGACATAAATCCAGGTAGAAAAATGATGTAAAGGTTATTATTGTAATAATTATCGATATATCTTAGTTTTTTGGTCTTAGAGATTTTTAAATACTTAAATTTTTTCATATAAGGTTATTTATTTAATTTGCTAATATATAACAATATTTATGACAGCTAAAATAAAAGTTCTGCAAGTAATCCCTAAACTTGGATATGGAGGAGCTGAAACCGGATGTTATGACATTGCACATTATTTAGCCGAAAAAGAATGTTCATCTTTTATTGCTACATCAGGCGGACAGCTTTTAAAATACGTAAAAAAAAATAAGGTTAAAATTTTTCGATTACCAGTGCATTCGAAAAACCCAATATTGATTATTCTAAATTCAATTATTTTAACGTTTTTAATTTTGATAAATAAGATTAACATTGTCCATGCTAGAAGTAGAGCTCCGGCTTGGTCATGTTATATTGCTTGTTTTATTACAAGAGCTAATTTTGTAACTACATTTCACGGAACATATAATTTTAAGAACAATTTTAAAAAGATTTATAATAGCGTGATGCTTAAATCAAATTTAACTATCGCAGGTTCAAATTTTATTTTTAACCATATAAGTGAAAAATATGCAGAATATTTAAATAAGAAAAAAAAGTTAAGAGTAATATTTAGAGGTATAAATATTGAGTATTATAATCAAAAAAACATTTCAATATTAAAACAAGAAAAACTTAGAAAAGAGTGGAATCTTGAACCAAACAAATTTACTATTTTAATGCCTGGTAGACTAACTGCTTGGAAAGGGCAGGAAAAATTAATTGAAGCTCTAAATATTTTAATAGAAGATTATAATACAACTAATTTTCAAGCAATAATCCTTGGTTCTGATCAAGGAAGAAAAGTATACAAAAAGAAACTTATTGATTTAATTCAGAGATATAGACTCGGTCCTAAAATAAAATTTTTTGAACATTGCAAAGAAATGCCTTTAGCCTATTCACTATCAGACGTAGTAGTCTCTGCATCTACAAAACCAGAGGCATTTGGCCGAGTTTCGGTTGAGGCACAAGCAATGGGAAAACCAATAATAGCAAGTGATCTTGGAGGTTCTAAAGAAACTATTTTGAAAGGCAAATCCGGATTTTTATATAAATACGACGATCCTCGGCAGTTAGCTAAAAATTTAAATAATATAATTGAGCTAGATGAAGTTTCATTGCATTCTATGGGAAACGAAGGTAGAAAAAACATATCGAAGAAATTTGATGTGGAAGCAATGTGTGATTCGACTTTAAGAGAGTACAAAAAATTGTTAAATATAAAATAAATGCCTCAAATACAATTATTAGATGGAAAAAAAATTCCCTTTACAAAATCTATAAGCGGATTTGATTTAATAAAAAAAATTAGTAAATCAATAGAAAAGTCAGCTCTTATAATGGAGGTTGATGGACAGTTAAAAGATTTAAGTCATGAAATAAAGGACGATTCTAAAGTAAAAATAATTACAATCAAAGATCAAGAGGGTTTAGAAGTTCTTAGACACGATGCTGCTCATATTATGGCAATGGCAGTACAAGAGTTATATCCTGGCACACAAGTAACAATTGGCCCTGTTATTGAAAATGGTTTTTTTTATGATTTTGCTAGGAAAGAGCCATTCACAGATACAGATTTAAAAAAGATAGAAAAAAAAATGTCAGAAATTATTGATCGAGATGTAAAAACAAGAAGAGAAGTTTGGGAAAGAAATAAAGCAATTTCACATTTTAAAAAGATTGGGGAAAATTACAAAGCAGAAATTATAGAAAGCATACCTGAAAATGAAGAACTTTCAATTTATCATCATGGAGATACGTGGCATGATCTTTGTAGAGGACCCCATTTAGCTTCGTCTGGTAAAATTGGTAAAGCTTTTAAATTAACGAAAGTTTCCGGAGCTTATTGGAGAGGTAATTCTGACAATGAAATGCTCCAAAGAATTTACGGAACATGTTGGGGGTCAAAAAAAGATTTAGATGATTATCTACATAGGTTAGAGGAAGCAGAAAAAAGAGACCATAGAAAACTTGGTAAGGAAATGGATTTATTTCATTTTAGAGAGGAAAGTCCAGGCTCGGTTTTTTGGCATGAAAAAGGATGGCTTCTATTCCAGAGATTGGTTGAATATATGAGGGCTAAACAACGTTTAGCAGGTTACAAAGAGATAAACACTCCAGAACTTTTAGATAAGTCTTTATGGGAAAAATCTGGACATTGGGAAAAGTTCGGAGAACACATGTTCACTTCGGAAACACCAGATGAAAAAACATTTGCAGTAAAACCCATGAATTGCCCGGGATGTGTTCAAGTATTTAATCAGGGACTAAAAAGTTATAGAGATTTACCATTAAAATTATCTGAGTTTGGAAAGGTACATAGGTATGAGCCTTCAGGTGCTCTTCACGGACTGTTAAGAGTAAGAGCTTTTACTCAAGATGACGCGCATATATTTTGCACAGAAGATCAAATTACCCAAGAGTCTTTAGCTGTCACAAATTTGATTTTAGAAATTTATAAAGCTTTAGGATTTGAGAATGTAATTTTAAAATATTCTGACAGGCCAGAAAAAAGAGTTGGAGACGATAGTGTTTGGGATAAATCAGAAGCTGCATTATTATCTGCAATAAAAAAATCAAAACTTGAATACACAATTAATAAAGGCGAGGGTGCTTTTTATGGCCCTAAAATAGAATTTGTTCTCAGAGATGCTATTGGAAGAGATTGGCAATGTGGAACACTGCAAGTTGATCTAAACTTACCTGGTAGACTAGGAGCATCATTTATAGATAAAGATGGAACTAAAAAGGTTCCAGTTATGTTACATAGAGCTCTGTTTGGGTCATTAGAGAGATTTATTGGAATTCTAATTGAAAACTATGCTGGTAAATTGCCATTTTGGTTATCACCAGCACAAGTAGTAGTATGCACTATAGCTGAAGAAAACAATGAATATGTTAAAAAATTATTTGAAGATTTATTTAAAGAAGGTATAAAATGTGACGTGGATTTAAGAAATGAGAAGATAAATTATAAAGTAAGAGAGCACTCTCTTGCAAAAGTTCCAATCATTGTAGTTTGTGGAAAAAAAGAGTCTGATGAAAATACTGTAACAGTCAGAAGATTAGGCTCTCAAAAACAAGAGACAATTAAAAGAGAAGAATTAATTAAGATTATGCTCAAAGCAAATAAGCTCCCTTTAAATTAAGTGTCTAATACAAAACCAAATTACTTTCAAAGAAGAAGCAAACCTCAAGGGCCAAAAGCCAATGAGAGAATAAGAGCTTTAGACGTTCAAACAATTGGAAGCGATGGAAACAACCTTGGAACAATGCCACTGAATAAAGCAATAGAGCTTGCAAAAAAAGAAGGTTTAGATTTAATCGAAATTTCTCCTAATGCAAATCCTCCAGTATGTAAAATTATGGATATGGGTAAATACAAATATGATTTACAAAAAAAAGCCAATCAGGCCAAAAAAAAACAAAAAATTGTCTCGCTTAAAGAGATTAAACTAAGACCTGGAACGGAGGCTCATGATTACAATTTCAAAATTAAAAATGCCAAAAAATTTATAACAAAAGGGGATAAAGTAAAATTTACTGTTAAATTTAAAGGAAGAGAAATGCAGCATACTGAATTAGGAAAAAATTTAATGGACAGGATTATCGAGGAAACAAAGGACATAGCTAAAATAGAGAGCAAGCCTAAATTCGAGGGTAGACAAATGGTTATGATCATTCAACCTATCTAAATCAAAGATAATATCATCTTGTAAAGATTAATTATTGCCTATATAAGTCCGATTGAATTATGCCAAAATTAAAAACTAAAAGCTCTGCAAAAAAAAGGTTTAGATTTACAGCTTCAGGAAAAATTAAAATGCCTCAAGCTGGCAAAAGACATGGAATGATTAAAAGAACGAATTCTCAAATAAGAAAACAAAGAGGCACTACGATTATGTCAAAGCAAGACTCAAAAATAGTAAAATCGTATATGCCATATAATTTAAGAGGTTAATATGGCAAGAACTAAACGTGGAGTTATCACTAAAGCTAAACATAAAAAAGTTTTAAAATCTGTTAAAGGACAATATGGAAGAAGAAAAAATACAATACGTATTGCTCGTCAAGCTATGGAGAAAGCAATGCAATATGCGTATCGAGACAGGAAAGCTAAAAAAAGAGAATTTAGATCATTATGGATTCAAAGAATTAATGCTGGAGTAAGAACAGAAGGCTTAACATACTCCAAGTTTATTAACGGTTTAGCTAAATCTAAGATAAAATTAGATAGAAAAGTATTAGCAGAATTGGCTTATAACAATCCAGAAGTCTTTAAATCTATAGTAAAAAAGGTTCAATCCTCCCTTGGTTAACAAGGGCCTTTGATTTAATCTCAACTTAATATAAAAAATAATTATACCCGATGAGTGAATTAGATAAAATAAGCTCTATTTTTGATGCTAAAATTGGTTCAGCAAAATCCAAAGAGGATTTACAAAATTTAAAAACTGAATTTTTTGGTAAAAATGGAAAGATAACGCAACAGTTCAAGACTCTTGCTTCTTTGGACCCTCAAAAAAGAAAAGAATTTGCTTCAAATCTAAACAAGATTAAAGATGACTTGACCAATCAACTTGAAGAAAAAAGCTCAGAAATAGAAAACATAGAAATTAATCAAAAATTAAAAAATGAAAAAGTGGATATTACTTTACCTGTTAGGCCGTACCAACAGGGAAAGATACATCCAGTTTCACAAGTAATTGATGAAATTTCGTCTATATTTTCTGAAATAGGTTTTTCTGTCGCGGAAGGTCCAGACGTTGAAACAGAATACAATAATTTTACAGCTTTAAATACTCCAGAGGATCATCCCGCAAGGGACATGCATGATACTTTTTATTTAGATGAAAATAAAAAAATTTTGTTAAGGACTCATACGTCTCCGGTACAAATTAGAGCTATGCTGAATGGAAAACCTCCTTTTAAGATTATTGTTCCTGGTAGAACTTATCGATGTGATAGCGATCAAACCCATGCTCCAATGTTTCATCAGTTAGAGGGATTACATATAGATAAAAATATAACCATGGGGCACCTAAAAGGATGTTTGGATTATTTTGTAAAAGAATTTTTTGAGGTAAAAAAAATTAAGATGAGATTTAGACCTAGTCATTTTCCATTTACAGAGCCATCAGCCGAGGTCGATATTGGTTATAGAATAGAAAATGATAAAATTGTTATTGGAGAGGGTGATAAATGGTTAGAAGTTTTAGGTTGTGGAATGGTTCACCCCAATGTTTTAAAAAATGCAAAAGTAGACTCTAAAAAATATCAAGGCTTTGCATTTGGTATGGGAATTGACCGATTGGCGATGTTGAAATATGGAATTAATGATCTAAGAGCATTTTTTGAAACAGATTATCGTTGGTTAAGTCATTTTGGTTTTGATCCATTAGATGTCCCCACAAATTATAGAGGATTAAGCAAATGATTATAACCCTTCCATGGCTCAAAGAACATTTAAAAACTAAAGCTAATGAGTCTGAGATAATTAATCAGCTAACAAATATTGGATTAGAGGTCGAAAGTTTGAGAGAAAACTCAGGTGAACTTGGCGAATTTAAGATAGCTAAAATTATAAAAGCTGAAAAACATCCAAATGCCGATAAACTTAAAGTTTGCGAAGTTAGCTTGGGAGGAAAAGAAACATTACAGGTAGTTTGTGGAGCTCCAAATGCTAGAGATGGTTTAATAACAATTTATGCACCTCCTGGAGCAACTATTCCAAAAAATAAATTTAAATTAAAAATAGCTAAAATTAGAGGGATAGAGTCCAAAGGAATGCTTTGCTCAGAAAATGAGTTAAACCTGTCAAGTGAGAGCGAAGGAATAATCGAGTTAATAAATAAAGAAAATGATGTAGGACAAAGTTATTTTAAGAGCAAGTCAGAAAAAGCTATTGATATATCAATAACACCTAATAGAGCCGACTGTTTAGGGATAAGAGGGATTGCGAGGGATTTGTCTTCTTCAGGCATAGGAAAGTTAATTTCAATTAAAAAGAAAAAATTCAAACAAAATGTAAAACATTTAATAAAAACATCGATTACGAAAGACAAAAACCAAGGATGCATGACTTTTGGAAGTTGTTATATTAGAAATATTTCCAACAAAGAGAGTCCAAAATGGTTAAAAGATAAATTAATAGCGTTAGGTCTGAAACCAATCACTGCTGTTGTAGATATAACAAACTATGTAATGTTTGATCTCAATCGACCTTTACATGCCTATGACTCTGATAAAATTGACAGCGAAATAATTGTAAGAGATGCAAAGGACGGTGAAGAATTTCAAGCATTAGATAATAAGAAATATAAACTTAAGAAAGGCATGTGTGTCATATCTGATAAATCAAGCATTTTAGGGCTTGGAGGTATAATCGGTGGAACAAAGACATCAACTGAATTGGAGACAAAAAATGTTTTACTTGAGTCAGCTTATTTCTTGCCTACTTCAATAAGAAAAACAGCTCGTGAGTTGAGTATTAATACAGACGCAAAATACAGATTTGAAAGAGGCATTGATCCTAATTCAATTATTGAGGGATTAGAAATTGCCACTGAATTGATTTTAAGAATTTGTGGTGGAGAGGCTAGCAAATTTGTAATAACAGGAAAAAATTCTCAAAAGAATAAGATTATTAAATTTGCAATTGATAATTTTGAAAATTTAATAGGAATTCCAATTTCCACGAATGAAGCTTATAAAATACTTACATCACTCGGGTTTAAATGCAAAAAAAATAAAAAAGATCTAACGATTGAAATTCCTTCTTGGCGTCCAGATATTTCAAAAGACGTGGATATAATTGAAGAGCTTATAAGAATAAAAGGTTTTAATAATATTAAGCTTATACAACCTGAGAGAAAACGTGATCAGGAAACTCTTAATTTTAAACAAAAATTATTTCATTTATCTCAAAGATCTTTTGCTTCGAAAGGATATTTGGAAACTGTAACCTGGTCATTCACCGATTCAAAAGTAGATAAACAATTTTCAAAAGGAGAAAAGGAAATTTCTATTTTAAATCCAATTTCGTCTGATCTAGACGTTTTAAGGAGATCAATCTTGTCTAATTTAGCGATACATCTTAAAAAAAATCAAGATAGAGGATACGAAGATATTTCTTTATTTGAAATAGGACCTACATTTTTTGGCAATACACCGGGTGAACAACAAGTAGTAATCGGTGGGCTAAAGTCTGGAAAAGTTAGCAGAAAAAGCTGGATTGAAAAAGAGAGAAATGTTGATGTATTTGATATCAAAAGTGATGTGATTAAATCTTTAATTGAATTAGGAGTACCGGAGAAAGATTTATATGTAAGTGATAATACAAAAAACTGTTATCATCCTGGACGTTCTGGATCTATTAATCTAAAATCTGAAAAAGGACCTCATCTTGCTTATTTTGGTGAAATACATCCTGCTATTACAAAAAAGTTAGATTATAAAGAGCCCAACATTTTTGGTTTAGAAATTTTTTTGAAAAATATACCTGAACCCAACAGAAAAAATAGACAAACTAAAAAAAGCTTTCAAGCATCTGACTTTCAGAAATCTGAAAGAGACTTTGCTTTTATAATTGATAAAATTTTCAAAATTGGATTACTTGAGAATATAATAAGGAATATTGACACTTCTATTATTCAAAATGTTACCACATTTGATGTTTACGAAGGTGATAACATACCAAAAGATAAAAAATCAGTGGCTATAAATATAACACTCCAAGCAGCGAACAAAACTCTTTCTGAGCAAGATCTAGATCAAATTAGTAAAAAGATTATTGATGTGGTCAAAGAAAAAACTGGCGCTACAATTAGGTCCTAAATGTCAGATACAAAAAGAATTCGTAATTTCTCTATAATTGCGCATATAGATCATGGAAAATCTACTATTGCTGACAGGATAATTCATAAATGTGGAGGTCTTACTGATCGTGAGATGAAACAACAAGTGCTCGACTCAATGGATATTGAAAGAGAGCGAGGCATAACTATAAAAGCTCAGACAGTGAAATTAAATTATAAAGCAAAAGACGGAAAAAATTATACTTTGAACATTATAGATACACCAGGGCATGTCGATTTTGGTTATGAGGTGAGCCGTTCCTTATCAGCATGCGAAGGTTCATTATTAATTGTAGATAGTACCCAAGGCGTTGAGGCTCAAACATTAGCAAATGTTTATCAAGCATTAGAAATAAATCATGAAGTTATTCCAATTTTGAATAAAATTGATTTACCTGCTTCTGATATTGAAAAAACAAAAAAAGAGATTGAAGATGTAGTTGGAATTGAAACAACAAATGCGATTTCTTGTTCAGGCAAAACAGGAGAAGGGATCGATAACATTTTAGAGGCAATAATTAACAAGTTACCTGCCCCGACTGGCTTGTCCAATGAAAAACTTAAGTGTTTGTTAGTAGACAGTTGGTACGATAGTTATTTAGGAGTCGTAATTTTAGTAAGGGTTATAAATGGTAAATTGAAAAAAAACATGAAAATTAAATTGATGTCGAACAATCAAGAACACGTAGTTGAAAAAGTTGGTGTATTCACTCCAAAAGCTAATGATGTTGAAGAACTAAACTCAGGTGAAATTGGATTTATTATTACAGGTATTAAATCTTTGTCAGAAACGAAAGTTGGTGACACTATATGTGACTCAGCAAATCCTATTGTTGACCCCTTACCAGGATTTAAACCAAGTAAACCAGTCGTATTTTGTGGTTTATTCCCAGTCGATAGTTCTGAATATCAAAAATTAAAAGATGGTTTAGCTAAATTAAAATTGAATGACGCAAGTTTTTCCTATGATCCAGAGTCATCGAGTGCATTAGGCCTTGGGTTTAGATGTGGATTTTTAGGGTTGCTACATCTTGAAATTATAACAGAAAGGTTGGAAAGAGAATTTGATGTTAACTTAATAACTACAACGCCTGGGGTAATATATAAGGTTCACAAAATTAAAGGAGAAACTCTTGATTTACAAAATCCTACTAACATGCCTGATCCTTCACAAATTACGAAAATAGAAGAACCATGGATCAAATCTACAATTATAACTCCTGATGAGTATTTGGGTTCGATTATTAAGATTTGCCAAGATAAAAGAGGAGTTCAAACAAACTTATCATACTCAGGAAATAGAGCAGTGTTATCTTACGACTTACCTTTAAACGAAGTCGTATTTGATTTTAATGATAAGCTTAAGTCTGTTTCTAGTGGTTATGCAAGTTTTGATTATGAAATATCTGGCTATAAAGAGGGCGATTTGGTTAAGCTTGGAATTTTAGTTAATTCAGAACCTGTTGATGCTTTAGCAATGATAATACATAAAGACTTTGCACAAAAGACAGGAAGGCAAGTTTGTGAAAAACTAAAAGATTTAATACCAAGACATAATTTTATGATTCCTGTTCAAGCTGCAATAGGTGGAAAAATTGTAGCAAGAGAGTCTATTAAAGGATTTAAAAAGGACGTGCTTACAAAAATTCATGGTGGAGGGGCTACCGATCGTAAGAGAAAACTTTTAGAAAAACAAAAAAAAGGTAAAGCTAGATCTAAACAATTTGGAAAAGTTGAGATACCCCAAGAAGCTTTCATTGGAGTTCTAAAAATAAACAAAGAAAGTTAATGAAAAAAAAATTATTTATTTTTTCAAATGAAAGTATTGCAATACAAAATGGAAAGTTTTTTTGCGATAATATTGATTTAAAATCAACCCCAGAGGGTCTTAATAAAAAATTTGAAGTGAGTATCTTTGGAAGAAAATCTTCAAAAAAAAGATCTCATGAAATAAAAATAAAAAAAATTAATGTTTTCACTAATCTTATTTCTTACCTGTTAGCAGCAATTTCTTCATCAAAAAATGATGAGGCGAAGTTCTTAGTCATATCAATTTCACCTTATACTTTTATGATTTGTATATTCTTAAGAATATTTGGAAAGAAACCAATTGTATATTTAAGAAGTGATGGCTATGGAGAGTATAAAGCTATTTTTGGTAAAATTGGATATCTTATTTATCATTTGATGTTTCAAACTGTTTCACTAATTTCTGATTTTATTAGTTGTAGAAGTTACATCCTAAAAGGAAAAAAAGGCAAAGTTATTTATCCATCCCAATTAGATACAGCATGGCTTAAGAAACTAAAAAAAACGGAGATTAAAAATTTTAAACTATTGTATGTAGGAAGAATTAGAGTAGAGAAAGGAATTTTTTCTTTAGCGAATTTAATTAAAAATAAACGCAACGTTTCTTTAACTATCGTCGGAGCCGAGAAACAAGCCTCGTACAAGATTAATCAAAGTAATATTAAAATTCACCCCACCCAAAGCAATAAAGAAAGACTTATTAAATATTATGATGACCATAATGTATTTATTTTGCCATCATTTACAGAAGGCCATCCTATGGCCTTACTTGAAGCTTTAGCTAGAAGACGACCAGTAATCATATTTAAAGATATTGAACATGTAATTGGTAATAAGAAAGGAATATTCGTAGCAAAGAGAAATTTTTTAAATTTTTTTGGAACTCTTAATCAAATAAAAAAAAATTATAAAAAGATTCAAAAAGATCTTGCAAAGAACAATCTTCCAACAAATAAAGAATTTATCGACAAATTTGTAAATGTTATTAATGATTTCAAATAGGAGAGGTGGCCGAGTGGTTGAAGGCGCACGCTTGGAAAGCGTGTAAACGGGAAACCGTTTCGAGGGTTCGAATCCCTCTCTCTCCGCCATTTTTTAATTGTCCACATACAACTAATAAGAGTCTTAAATTATAACAACGAATCAAATAAAATTAAATTGAGGTGGTGGAGGGAGACTAAAACCACCTCCGCCTAAACTCTTTTTATTCCAATAACTTTTAAATTTGCAGTTTTTTTTATTCTTTTGATAGTCTGATTAATTCCCATTACAATTGTTTTTTTTTCAGGGCCGTAAGCATGTATTAATTTAGTTTTCGACAATGCTACTGCAACATGGCCTTTCCAAAAAATTATATCATTTTTTTTAATATTTTGTAATTTGATGTTTTTTTTAAAATATTTAACCTGGTCTTTAGCATCTCTTGGACAATACTTGTTATTAAAATTTAATATAATTTGAACTAAGGCGGAGCAATCTATTCCTTTAAAAGATTTTCCTCCCCATTTATATTTTATATTTTTAAATATTCTTATCTTTTTGAAATAATCTTTTTCATAAAATGTAATAGTCTTTAAATCTTTACAGTTAATCCATCCTTTATGAAATTTAAAAAAATTTGATTTTTTTTCTAATACTTGTACTTTAGAGCCAAAAGTTAACTCACTTATTTTTTTTCTTAAATTAGGAAATTTATAAACTTTTGCTCTTAGACTACTCACTTTATGAGTAGGTTTAATATTTGAATAGTAGCTTTTTTTTTTAATATAACCTTTGTAGCCATCTTCTTTAATTCTTATTTTTAACCATTTTCCTGACCTTCCTCGAATTGCAAATCTTTCTCCAAATATAATTTGAGTCACTACTTCAGATTTAATAGAGGCCTTTTTATATAAATTAGCTACCGGGGCTATATTAGTGTAAAGATTACTCATTCAATTTTAATTTATTTTTTATTGCTATAAGACATAGAAGAGAAGGAACGACCATGAATGCGGTAATTATAAAAAAAATTCCCCAGTCCCCATTAAGCCAGTCTACTAATGCGCCTGAAGAAGAAGCAAATAAAGTTCTACCAGCAGTTCCGATTGATGCAAGTAAAGCAAATTGCGTAGCTGTATAAGTTCTATCAACTAATGCAGAAATAAATGCAACAAATGCTACAGTAGCAAAAGCAGCCGCTAAATCGTCAATCAAAACGGTAAAAGCAAATAATATTTCTGAACTACCAACCCAGGCAAGAACAGAAAACATTAAATTGGTTAAAGCCATAATGATCCCAGAAATTAGCATAGCTTTAAATAACCCCATTCTGATAGCAAATAGGCCACCAAGTAATGTAAAGGTAATTGTTGTTATCCAGCCAATGCCTTTTGAATAAAGAGCTATATCAGTTTTAGAAAAACCCAACTCTTTATAAAAAATTATAGACATCCTACCTAAAAAAGCTTCACCAATTTTAAATAAAAATATAAAACTTAAAAGACCTATAGCAACACCCATCGAATTTTTTTTGAAAAAACTTACAAGAGGATTAACTACCGTGCCATATAACCAAGCTAAACTTTTTGTTAATTGATTTTTTATCTTAAATTTATTGAAAAGTTTTTTATCTTTTTCTTTTTGAATTGACGTTCTTAAATATGAACTTTTTTCAGGAACAAAAAAAAGAGCTACACTAGATATCATTACAATTAATCCAAGTATTAAAAAGGATATCTGCCAGTAATTTTCAAACCCCAAGCGTTGAAAATATTCTGCTGTCATAAGCGATATAACACCCCCGATTTTATATCCTGTCCACCATCCGACAACCTGAATAGCTGCTCCCGCCGCCATAGTTTTAGACTCATTTTCATTGATTTGTTCAATTCTCAATGCATCAATCGTAATGTCTTGTGTTGCTGAGGAAATCGCTATGCCTAAACCAATTAATATTATTAGCCAAAGATTTTCATTAGGACTCAATGTGCTCCACAATATAAGAGAAATTAGAATAATAGTTTGCATTGAAATAATCCATGATTTTCGATGTCCAATTACTTTACTTAAATATGGTATTTTTAGTCTGTCTACTAATGGTGCCCATAAAAAATTTATAGCATAAACGCCAAAAATTAAACCAGCCCAGCCTATAGTGCTCCTACTTAAATCATTTTCTTTAAGCCATAAACTTAATGCGCTTCCAATTAAAACCCATGGGAATCCGCTTATGAAACCAAATAAAAAAATTCGTTTCATACGTTTATCTAAATATAATTTTAAACTATTCAAATTTTTCATTTAACTCCTCCAAAAAGATGGAAAAAATAAAATTAAAACTGCAAAAAGTTCTAATCTACCTAATAACATAGCAACA
>CACOEA010000016.1 GCA_902626185.1 uncultured Pelagibacteraceae bacterium | reverse complement strand
GTTCCATGGAACTTTCCTGTCACTTTAGCTTCAAGAAAAATTTCAACAGCTTTATCAGCAGGGTGTTCAGTAATTGTAAAACCAGATGTTATTACACCAGGTTCAGTTATGGAACTGGTAAATATTTGTAACGAAGCAGGACTCCCCCCTGGTGTTATTAATTTACTTTCTGGTGATCCAGCTTATATTTCTGATAAGTTGCTATCATCAAGTATAATCAAAAAAGTTTCAATAACGGGGTCTACAAGAGTAGGGAAATTAATTTTAAAAAAAGCTGCTGAAAAAGTTCAAAGAGTAACAATGGAATTAAGTGGTCATTCACCATTTATTGTTTTTAACGATGTTGATTTAGAAAAAGTTACTGATATGGCAATTTTTTCTAAATTTAGAAATAATGGACAAGTTTGTATTTCACCTAGTAGATTTTATATACATGAAAGTAAAAAAAATGATTTTACTGAATTAATGATAAATAAGATAAAAAAATTAAAGATTGGAGATGGAATGGATAGAGATACAATTTTAGGTCCTTTAACAACAAAAAAAAGACTGGATGAGGTTGAAAATTTAGTTGAGATAACAAAAAAAGAAGGTGCTAAAATTTTATATGGAGGAAAAAAGCCATCAGGTTTTAATAAAGGGTATTTCTTTGAACCAACTGTATTTGATAATGTTAAAGATGATTTTACTATAATGCATCAAGAGCCATTTGGTCCTCTAGTTCCAATTCTTTCCTTCAAAGACTTTGATGAAGTTATCAAAAGAGCTAATAATAATGATTTAGGTCTTGCAAGCTATATTTACACAAATAATCTTGAAAAAGCTCACAGAGCTTCTGAGCTTATGGAAACAGGGACTGTAGCTGTTAATACAGGTGTTGTGGCTTTACCAGAAGCTCCGTTTGGAGGTATTAAGCAAACAGGGTACGGCAGGGAAGGTGGCTCTATGGCAATAAAAGATTATTTAAATGTTAAGTATACTCATCTAGGTATCAGTTAATTATAAATGAGCTTTTATGTTTATATGCTCAGATGTACTGGGAAAAGACCAATAACTTACGTTGGATATACAAATGATTTAAAAAAGAGAATTTTACTTCACAATTCAGGTAAAGGAGCAAAATTTACTAGGGGAAGAAAATGGAAGTTGATATATAAGGAATTCTTTAAATCAAAAAGTGAGGCAATTTCTAAAGAATATTATATAAAGAATAACAGAACTTTAAGAAATAAGATAAAAAGTAAAGCAAAATGAAAATTTCAATATTATTACCTTATAAAGAAAATTTTTCTCCCAGCTATCCAGGAGCTGTCTCTTTGTTTGTTTATGAAACAAGTAAAAAAAGTTTATTTAAAAAGAATATAACTGTTTATGGTAGCACGAGTCTTAAAAAAAAATTTCCAATAAAATATAAAAACATCTCCTTACCTAAAATTCCATTAACAAGTCAAACGAAGAGTTACGTAAACAAATATATAAAATTAGAAAAAGAAAAAAAATCCTCTATAATTGAGATTCACAATAGGCCAAGTTACATAAAGTTTATTGCATCAGAGCTAGAAAAACGAGTTATATCTTTATACTTTCATAATGATCCACTTTCAATGGATGGTTCTAAATCTATCAATGATCGAAAATTTTTACTTAAAAATTGTTACAAGATAATTTTTAATAGCAATTGGTCAAAAAAGAGATTTTTGGAGGGATTAGAAAATAAATTTGTTAACAGCAATAAATTAACGGTTTTTTACCAGTCTGCTAAAAAGGGATCCATTACTTTATTAAATAAAAAAAAAAAATGGATTACTTTTGTAGGAAAATTAAATAAGGCAAAAGGATATGACATTTTTTCAAAAGCAATAATAAGAGTTTTAAATAAAAATCCAGACTGGAAAGCTAAAATAATTGGAGATGAAAAAAGAGAAAAAATAAAACTATCCCATAAAAATGCTGATATTTTAGGATTTAAAAAACATGATGAAGTAATTAATATATTTAAAAAAACTAGTATAGCGGTTGCATGTTCAAGATGGGACGAGCCTTTTGGTAGAACAAGTCTTGAAGCTTCAGCCAATGGTTGTGCAGTTATAATTACAAATAAAGGTGGTTTACCAGAAACTGTTACTAACGCTAAGATTCTCACAAATTTGTCTGTAAAAAATTTAGAAAGAAATATAAATACTTTAATAAAAGATAATAAGTTAAGAAAAAAATTACAGTCTTTATCATTAAAAAATTTCAACCTGACTCATGAATTTGTAACAAAAAAAATTGATAATTATAGATCAGAAAAATTATTATCTGTTCGTAAGTTCAACACTAAAAAAAATAAAGATAGCTTAAGAATACTTCATATTACAAATTTTAATGAAAGACTTGATGGTAGATTATTTTTTAACACTGGCAGAAGGATAAATAATGGTTTTATTAGATTAGGTCATAGTGTTTTGGGATTTAGTGATCGCGATATACAAAAATATTATAGATCAATCGGAGATTTAAAAGGTGCTAAAACTTTAAACGATAAACTAAAAAAAACATGTTACAATTATAAACCTGATCTAATAGTAATGGGCCATGCTGATTTAATTTCAGCTGATCAAATTTTAGAATTAAAAGATGATTATCCTAATGTAAAAATCAGCCAATGGTTCTTGGATCCTTTAAACAGAAAAGGACCTGATTTTGAAAGAAATAAAGAGAGAATTTTAGATAAAATTAACGTTGTAGACACAAGCTTTTTAACAACTAGTCCCACAGTCCTAGACTTTTTGCCAAAAGATAGAGAAGTTCATTATATTCCAAATCCGAGTGATAAATCTTTTGAGATTTTAGATAATTACAAAAATTCATGTAATGTAGATGTTTTTTTTGCTTTAAGTCATGGTGTTCATAGAGGAGTTTTAAAATCGGGTAAAACTGATGATAGAGTAAATTTTGTTAATAATTTAATGGATATTACTCCAGATGTAAAATTTGATATCTATGGTTTAAATAATATTCAACCAATTTGGGCTGATCATTACTTTAAAACAATAGCAAACGCTAAAATGGGCTTAAATTTAAGCAGAGGTGAAGCTATTAAATATTATAGTAGCGATAGAATTACTCAAATAATTGGTAATGGATTGGTTTGTTTAATTGATGAAAAGACGCAGTATAAAAATTTTTTTAATGAAAAAGAAATGGTATTCTACAAAAATGCTAATGACTTATCTGAAAAAATTATGAAAATTGCAAATGATGATAAGCTCAGAAAAACTATTGCTAAGAACGGAAAAGACAAATATATGAAATATTTTAATTCAAATTTGGTAGCAGAATTTATAATTAACAAATCACTTGGACTTATTAACAAAAAAAACTATTTTTGGGAAAGATAATTTATGAAGATTTACTATGGAAAGGCTGTTTACGATAATAAAGAAATTCAAGCTTCTGTAAATGTTTTGAAGAATAAATCTTATGCTTTAATAGATGGGCCTTCTGTCAAAGAACTTGAAAGAAAAATCGCACATTCGTTTGGCAAAAAATATGGATTAATGGTTAACTCTGGATCATCAGCAAATTTATTAGCATTAGCATCTTTAAACCTAAAGAAGGGAAGCGAAATAATAACTCCAACTCTTACTTTTTCAACAACAGTTGCTCCAATGTATCAATTGGGATTGGTTCCCCATTTTATAGATGTAGAAAAAAATTCTTTTGTTGCAAGAACAGATCAAATAATAAAAGCTATAAATAGAAAAACTAAAGCTATAATGATCCCAAATTTGATAGGAAACGTTCCTAATTGGAAAGTTATCTATAAAATAGCAAAAAAATTCAAATTAAAAATTATAGAGGATTCTGCAGACACTCTTGGATATAAAATTAATAATAAAAACTTTGGAAAATATTCTGATATAACTACTAACAGTATGTACGCTTCTCATATTATTACGGGTGCTGGGTCAGGTGGTATGGTTTGTTTTAATGATAAAAAAAACTATGACCAAGCTAAATTGCTAAGAGGATGGGGAAGATCATCAGCAGTATTTAATGAGTCTGAGGGAATTAAAGCTAGATTTAATGTAAAAGTAGATGGAGTCCCTTACGATGGTAAATATATATTTCATGACGTTGGGTATAATTTCTTGCCATCTGAAATTTCAGCAGCTTTTGCTTTAGAACAATTTAAAAAATTACCAAAAAATATCAAAACAAGAATTATAAATTTTGAAAACTTAAAAAAATTTTTTGCTAAATTTCCTGATCTTTTCACTTTGCCTGAGCAAATGAAAGGTCTAAAGACACCATGGTTAGCTTATCCGGTAATATTGAAAAAAAATTCAAATATTAATAGGCAAAAACTACAAATATTTCTTGAGAAAAGGGGAGTGCAAACAAGAACGATATTTACAGGGAATATTTTAAGGCAACCTATTATGAAAAAAAGAAAGTATAAAAAAGTAAAAAATGCAGAAATAAATAGCAATAATATAATGAAACACGGAATTTTGATTGGTTGCCATCACGGTTTAATTAATAAAGATATTAATTATATAAAGGAGCAGTTTCTTAAATTTATAAAGAATATCTAAAATTAAATGAAATATTTAATATTTAGGAACGACCGAATTGGGGATTTTTTTATTACAGCCCCGCTAATTAAAGCTATTAAAAGACAAGATAGAAATTCTGAAGTCTTTATTGTGTGTTCTAATAAAAATTTAGAGTTAATTAAAAAAATCGAATATATAGATGGATACTTTTTATTTAATAAAAAAAATTTACTAGATAGGGTAAAATTTTTACTTCTTTTAAGAAAAAAGAAGTTTGATAGAATAATAGTTTCAGATAAAAAAAATAGATCGATATTTTTAAGTTTTTTTTTAGAGTCTAAAGAAAAAATATTTAATGTTTCAAAGAATTTTCAATATAAATTGATTAAAATATTCTATAATAATGTTTTTTTAGATAATGATAGTGTTAAAGAGGGCACATACGAAATATTAAAACGAAACGCAGAATGTTTTGGATACGACATTCTCAGAGATGATAATTTTTTACCAAATAAATTTCATTCAGAAAGCAGCTTTTTTAGTTTTTTTGATAAGTCAAAAAATAAAATTTTACTTCATCTTGATGAAAAATGGCACACAGAAGAATATTCAGTTGCATATAAAAAAGCTAAAAAATTGACAACAATTCCTTTAAGTTCAAAAGATATCTTGAATTTTGCAGAAAGAACGTACGCTGAAGGAAACTACGAAATGATTATTAGTACAGGGGCAATCAAAACAAGTATTATCGAAGAGTTAAAAAATATTTCAGAATTAGTAAAAGATAATTTGTATAGAATAAAAACTTCAAGGGGTTCGATTTATTTAGTTATTAATTTAGATTTATTCAATATGTTTGAGTTAATTTCTAAATCTAAAATATTTATTTCATGTCATGGAGCTTTTACTCATGTCGCTTCTAATTATGGCCTGTTTATTTACGATATTATTGAAGGGGAGAAATTGGCTCACTATAGTAGGATTACAAAACATATGAGTCATTATAAATCTATTTACAGAAAAGATTTTTCATCAATTTCTGAAGAAATTAATTTAAAATTATGAACTTCATCGATAAATATAAGCATAAAAAAAATATTAGATTTGAATTTTTCAAAAAGACTTTAGAAATAGCTAAAAATAGGGATTTGAAAATTATTGTAGAAACAGGAACTTCCAGAGGAAAAAATAAATTTTTTTTTTTTAAAAAATTTAATTGGAAGGATGGTATGAGTACACTAATGTTTTCAGAATTTGCTAACTTTATTCAAGGTGAATTACATTCTTGTGACATATCTAAAGAAAACATCGAAAACGCAATAATTTTCACAAAAAAATTTAAGGATAAAGTTAATTTTTACGTAAAAGATAGTGTTATTTTTCTTAAAGATTTTCCAAAAAATATTGATCTACTTTATTTAGACTCATTTGATGGTCATAACGTTGAATTGGCCTCTAAACATCAGTTAAAAGAAATAGAGGCTTCTATTGATAAGTTGAAAGATAATTCTTTGGTTCTGCTAGATGATAAAGGAGCAAAAACATTATATTCATCAGAGTTTCTTATTAAAAATAATTTTAATTTGATACACGAAAGCAACAATCAATTATTATTTAGTAGGTCTTTAATTTAATTGGTATATTAGTCAATCTCATAGAAGATTTTCTATTTAAAATCGAACTTTTTAGACCATCCCATCTACATTCATATTTAATCAATTTGCTATTATTTGTCATTTTATAGATAAAGATCCTAATCAGAGTTCTAATTATAATAGGTATGAAATAAGTTATAGCTAATATTTTTCCATAATGTTTTTTAAAATAATAAAATTTAGACCAAATAAAATGCCACGAATAAAGATTCTTTAATTTATCTTTGTCTTCTTGACTTTTAACTTCAACGGCTTTCCCTTTTTCGTGTTTAACTTTCACAATATTAAGCTGATAGGCTGAAAATCCATTTTTCATAGCTCGTTTTGTATAATCCGTTTCCTCCCAATATAGAAATATATTTTCATCAAATCCTTTATTCTTATTAAAAACTTTCTTATTAAAAAAAATTGTCGATCCATGAACATTATGTATTTTCATGATTTTATGAGTTAAACTAGTTTGATAATGTCCTTTTTTTGGAGCATCTAAGAAATGAGGTCCCATTACTGAAAATTTATCATTGATTTTTTTCGCGTAATTATAAAATTTTATTAGCGCACTTTTATTTATTCCAGTCACATCTGGCTGCACCACAAAAAAATAAGGTGTTTTAACTCTTTTAGATGCAAAATTTATTGATGAACCATAACCTAAATTCTTTTTAAAGAATATCTTAACATTTTTTTTTCTTCTAAAATTTTTAATTAAGCCAATGTCATTAGAGTTATCTACAATCATTATCGGTGTTACTATTGGTATTTGTTTAATAAATTTTTTGATTTTTTTTGAACTATTATAGGAGACTAGTACTATTGTGATCTTTTTAATGTTTTCTGTCATTTATCAGTAATTTTGTTTAAAGCATTATTTTTAAATAAGTCTGCTTCTTTAATATACCTTCTTACCATGTCTACTGATTTATGGCCTGTCATAGCCATTATATTTCTTTCACTTGCCCCATATTCAGCGGTTGTAGTAGCAAACCCAGATCTTAGACTATGACCTGCGTATTTTTTATCGTCTAGACCAGCTTTTAATGCATACTTTTTAATAATTAGTGCTACGTTTTTATCAGATATTGGAAAAATAAGATTGTTTCTGTTTTCAAACATCCAGTTTTTTAAATTCTCAACTGGACAGTAATCTAGATATTTAAAAGAGGGGATGGCCTTTACCATTCCTTCACCTGATTGGTCGGATTTAGATTTTTTGACAAATATTTTTACACCTTCTTTAACAAATTCCACATCTTCTCTAGTAATCGCTACTAGCTCTGATCTTCTAAATCCACCTGAGAAACCTATTAAGATTAATGACTTGTCTCTTAATTTTTTATAATCGCTCTCTTTTGACTGATCAATTTGTTTAATTATTTCTTTTAACTCATTGAATAATAATGGTTTTTTAGCTTTTTGATACACTCCTATTTGCCTTTTGATGCCTAATAAATTTTCAACAATTATTGGATGCTTAGTGTCCAGATAATGACCCTTATACTTATGCATTACATTTATAGAGGCTAAGCGTCTTTTTAAGGTGCTATATTTTGAATTTTTTGCAAGTTGAGTTAAGTATAGCGAAACAATTTTCGGGTCTGTAGGCATGCTTTTCATGCCATGTCTTGAGCAAAATAATGCAAAATCATTAAAGTCTGATTTGTAGGCTCTAATTGTATTTTTGGCTTTAGACATCTTTAAATTATCTAAAGTCTCAATTTCTAATTTTTTGATCTCAGTTGTTAAATCCTTCATAATTTCCGATAACCATTAATTATCGGAATTAATATAATATATATTTTTTTTTGTCAAGATATTAAAATTAATCATGTTTACGAGTCGAAAAAGATTACTTTTAGATCGTGGTCCAAGTTGGCCAGATTATGATAAGGCTGAACCTTTCATGATTAGATATTATTTATTATTTCGTAAAAGGCCAAGCTGGTTTCCTTTTAATATATTTCTTCATAAGATACTTAAGAGCGATTTAGGCGACTTGCATGATCATTATTGGTCTTATATTACCATTGTTTTGAAAGGTGGTTATTGGGAAACTACTGAAAAAGGCAGGTTTTGGAGGGGTCCTGGCTATATTGGTTGTAGAAAGGCCTCTGAGACCCATAGTTTGACAATTCCAAGAGGTAAAACAGCCTGGACACTCATATTTGTGGGGCCAAATAAGGGATCTAAACAGTTTGCAAATTATGCAAAAGCGAACCAAAACGCCCGAAAACATTGATTTTTAGGAGCTTTTAAATGGTCAAAATTTTATTAGGTTTTCTTTTATTTGTTATATTTGTTTATGCTGCATTAAATTTTTGGGATAAAACAGAAAAAAGTAAAAAAAATAAGTATTTAATTGCTGGTTTTAGCCTTCTTTTAACAATTTTAATCCTTATTGGGTATTTATTGTACGATTAATGAGAAAAACTACACTATTTCAACGAAAAGTATGGCTTTATCTGAAAAAAATACCTCGTGGAAAAGTCAAAACATATTCAGATGTGGCTAAAGCAATAGGAAAACCCTTGGCTGCGAGGGCTGTAGCCAATGCAATAGCAAAAAACCCCTATTCACCCCGAATACCATGTCATAGAGTGATAAGATCAGATGGATCTCTTGGAGGGTATTCCGGCAAAGGAGGAGTAAAAACTAAGAAATTATTGTTAAAAAAGGAAGGAGTAACGATCTAGAATTGTTATTTGACGGGCGTTTTGTCAGATTACCTGAAATTAGAAGTTTATTTTCAGGATTCACCAGATAGTTGTACTCCATAATTACAATTCGCAAAAAATTCACTATCTATGGCCCATTAAACGGTATATTCCTTAATTGCAAAGCTACTAGAATTATTGATTATCAACAGTTTTAAATTGACTAAATACATTGATATACAAAGGTTTTTTGGTCTACCCTACCTAAATACTAAGTTCAAATTAGAAAACTAGTCGTTTTTAAACTATTTTTTTAATATTGAATCTAAATTTCAAATTTTAATCATTGGTTATTAGCTATATTTTTCAATGTTTATTTTACTTTTGATTTAAATAAGTAAATAATATTGACATATATATTAATGTAATAGTTTACATATGCATTTTATCTCATTGTATTTCTTAGAAATATTTTAAACTATAAAAAACTACGATTGGAACTGAAATTAATGACATTAAAGTTGAGGTTACAATTACACTTGCCACACTATCGACCACCTTCTTGTCAGAATACATAGAACCAACTAAATAGGTTAAAACTGCGCTTGGCATAGAAGACTGTATCAATAAAACGCCTGCGGAAAATCCAGTCAAACCTAAATACTTAATTAAGGCAAAACCTATTATAGGTCCTATTATTACTCTGACAGCGCCAAGAATAGAAGCTTTTGTCCATGATACTACCTGAAATCTTGATAAAGCTATTCCTAATGACATTAAAACTAAAAAAATTGTAGTGTAAGTTAACAAAAATGTAGTATTTTCTACAAAACCGGGTACCTCCCACTCAAAATATAAAAATATAACGGAAGCTATAATTCCATAAATTGGAACATTTTTAATTAAAATTTCTAGTGAAAAACTTTTTTTTGCCAAAAGAACTCCCACTGTAAAGTGTAATAATATAATTACTGAGGCTATAGCTGAGGCTACACCCAATCCTGCTGTGCCATATGCAAAAAGACATATAGGTACACCCATATTTCCCGTATTAGGTAAAATTAAAGGAGGAAGTTCACTAATAACATCTTTTTTTAGAATAAAAAGAAAAATTAAACCTACTAAAGAAAATCCACCAATTATTATGAGTGCATAAATAAAGTATTCTATGAATACAGATAATGTAACACCAGTAGTCGTTATCGTGTAAAATATCATCGCTGGTGTACCAATGTTTCCAGCAAAATTAGTGATAAATGTTGTATCAAACTTTGGATTTTTTATACCTAGATAGTAACCTATTCCTATTATAAAAAAAACTGGAAATAAAACATCGAAAAGTTTGATATAGAGTTCCATTAAACTCTTACATCAGATTTTCTAGGTTTTCTCAATGATTTTTTATTGTAATTAATTGCTGTTTCAAATTCCATTAAACGTTTATGAATAGATCTTAGTTCAGTTATTCTTGTCCAATTATATAAAAATACAGAAAAGGCATCTTTTACCTCACCAAAAGCATTAACAACCTGCATCATTACACCTAAAGTAAAAGCAGCGGTAAATAGCCCAGGAGCCATTATTAAAAAAGGAACTATAACAAAAAGTTGCCTGTACCAAATTGCCCATAAGTCAAAATAGCCATAATGTAAAAAAAGTTTATGATAATTAAATTTGATGCCAGTAAATAATTGTAAAATTGTTGGAGCTTGAACGTAATTTTTTCTATCATCTTCCCCGTAAACTAATTCTTTTCTAAATGCAGCTTCAACTTTTTGATTATTATATTCTAAGCCAGGTAATTTTATACCAACTAACCAACTTATAATTATTCCTCCTAAACTTAATATTAATGCTACCCAAACTAAGGAACCAGATACATTGTCTAAAAAAGGAACGGTTACGTTGGATGAAAGAACCCATAATATTGGAATAAAAGCTATTAAAGTCATTATAGCCTTAACTACTTGGAGGCCTATCGACTCAACAATTTTTGCAAAATTCATACAATCTTCTTGTATTCTTTGAGAAGAACCTTCAACTTTTGCTTCAGTAGCCCTCCAATAAGGCATATATGAGAAAGTCATAGCTTCACGCCATCTGAAAGCCCAAAGTCTTGTAAACCAATTAGTAAATGCAAAAATTGTTACATAAGGTAGCGCTATATAAAGAAATTTTTCAATTGAGTCCCAAAACTCAGAAATATTACGTTCTTCTGCCGTTTGAAGGATGTCATAAAAATCCTTGTACCAACTATTAAATAAAACGTCTAAGTAAGTCTGCGTAACAAGAAGTAATAAAATAAATAATCCGCCACCGTAGGACCAATAAAACCATTTTTTATCTTTGAAAAAACTACGCCACATATTTAATTTTTAAGAAAGTTGTCAGCATAAGATTTTATCACAAATTCCTTTTTTTTGGGTTCAATTAACTTGTAAGATATTGAATTTTTTTTTGCATACTCTATCGCCTTTTCCTTAGAAGAAAATTTTAAAACAACCTCGCCTAATGTGTCTGTAGAACTTTCCCATCCCATTAATGGATTTATCCTACTATCTTTAGTTACAAACTCTAAAATCCAACTTTTCTGTTTTCCCCTGCCCGACTGCATTGCGGTCTTTGAAGGTATATAGATCTTTGCTTTTTTCATAAATCACTTTATTGGTAAATTACAAACTTCGCCTTTTGCCAGATTTGCATTTAATTTAATTTGTATTTTTTTTCCGTCTTCACAAAACTCTTTTTTTATCATCGCTATACCAACAATTTTGTTAAATTTTGGTGAATAAGCAGCAGATCTTAGTTCTCCAATTTCATTATTTTGACTATCTACTACTGGCAACCAATTTGTAAATGATATTTTTTTTGCTTCAATCTTTAAGCCCATTAGTTTTCTTTTTATTCCATTTTTTCTTATTTGTTTTAAATTTTCTTTACCTAAAAACACTATATCTGACTCTAAGTCCACGTATTTATCAAATCCACATTCAAATGGATTATCTCTTAAATCCATATCATTTCCATATGACAATAAACCACCCTCGATTCTCTCTGGATGGTTTGGTGTTCCTGGTTTTAAGTTATATTTTTTACCTATTTTAAAAAAATAATCATATAAAAATTGACCAGCTTTTGAATTGTCAATATGTATCTCAAAACCACCTTGTTTTGAATAACCTGATCGTGAAATTAAATATTTGTGACCATCAAAATCAAAATAGTCAAAACTAAAAAATTTAAGTTTTTTTATTTTTTCTCCAAATACCTCTTCCATTAACCCAAATGATTTTGGACCTTGTATGGCCAAAGTATCAATATCAGCCTCTATTAAATTCACTTGAAAATTATTGGTTTCAGCTATTCCCTTTGCGTATAATAAGACATCTGAGTCAGCAATACAAACTCTCCATTTATTTTCTTCAACTTTATAAATTAAGGGATCATTAATTAACTTTCCGTAAAGATCAACAAGAGGTGCATAATAACATTTTCCAATTTTAGATTTAGATAAGTCTCTGCAAGTCATAAGTTGCACTAATTTATAGGAATCTTTTCCTGTAATTTCGATTTCTCTTTGTACAGAAACATCCCAAATTTGCACATGTTCTTTTAAATGAACATACTCCTCTTCTGGTGTTGAAAATGTTGTAGGGAGCAACATGTGATTATAAACTGTATAGGATTTAACTCCTTGTTCTTCAATTCTTGAGGTGAAGGGGGTGCTTCTTAATCTTCTTGATTTTGAAACATAAAAATTTTTCATTGTTTTAAAAACTCTGCCATTTTCTCTCTCATCTCAAATGCTTTTTCAAGTATAATCATGTGTCCACAATTTTTAATTATGTGAGTTTTTGATCTAGATATTAAACTAGCAAACTTTTTTCCTTTTTCTAATTGAATCATTTTGTCAAGCTCACCAAAAATAAATAAAGTAGGACAATTGATCTTTTTTACAGCATTAAGTCCATTTTTATAATTATTGCACGCTATTAAATCGACTGCCAGTACTTCCCTTACCTCTCTTGAAGAATTTAAAATCTTTTGTAAAGGATTGCCTCCAATAAATTGTTTTGAACTTCCATAACCCCATTTCATCATTAAGTTAAGAGACTCCATGTTACCTGAAAGAGCTAAATCAATGAGACTATTATTCACTGGAATTTCATATGCGCCAGCAATAAATATAATCTTTTTTACATTAGATGGATATCTGTTGACATATTCTAAAGCGATTAAGCAACCTTGAGAGTGGCCAGCAATATAAAAATCTTTAATCTTTAATTTATCTCTTACTTTCTCAAGCCATTCCACCATATCTTCGATTGTTTTCAAACTTTCACCATCTGAATTACCGTGTCCAGGTAAATCCAATGCAATAACATTATAATTTTGATCTGACATAAATTGTGAGGTTAAAGACCAAACAATATGTGATTGTCCGCTTCCATGAATAAGAATTAAAGTGTTTTTTTTTAAATCTAATTTTTCACCAGTATCTAAAGAAAAAACTTTTTGGTTATTAATTAAAAATTCCAATTTTATTTCCTATATAATTAAAAAATTATTTATCATGCCAATTGGGCTTCCTTTTTTCTATGAAAGCGTTTATGCCTTCCTCAGCATCTAGTTTAAGCATGTTTTCAACCATTATTTCTGATGCATAACTGTAGGCATCTGATAAATTCATATTTATTTGTTTGTAGAAAGCTTCTTTACCTATTTTTAAAGTCATTGATGATTTTTTTGAAATTTTTAGAGCTTGTTTTTCCACAAAATCTTTTAATTTTTCATTTTCTAAAACTTCATTTACTAATCCTATTCTGTAAGCTTTTTCAGAAGAAATTAAATCTCCAGTTAGCAACATTTCCATTGTATGTTTATTTGATAGATTCCTTGAAAGTGCAACCATTGGTGTTGAGCAAAATAATCCTATATTAACACCAGGGGTAGCAAATTTTGCTGACTTGCTAGCATAGGCTAAATCGCAACTTGCTACTAGTTGACATCCTGCAGCCGTAGCGGTTCCTTCAACTTCAGCAATTACTGGTTTTGGATTATTGATTATAGCTTGCATCATATTTGAACATTTTTTCATAATCTTTTTGTAAAAATTTTTACCTTTATCAGCGCTATCTTTGGCTAATTTTAACTCTTTTAAATCATGACCAGATGAAAAAGCTGAACCCTCTGCAGAAATTATAATAACTCTCACTTTATCATCTATTGAAGCTTGTTTTAAACAATCATGCATATTAACAATCATTTTTTCTGACAATGCATTCAAATTACTAGGATTATTTAAATTTATTCTCATCACACCTGTATTTGATAAAGAGCTTTTAACTATTTCTTTATTTTTTATTTCATTCATAATTTAATTAATTTTAACTTGGACTTCTGAAGAAAGCGAATTAGCAATAAAACAATACCGATGTGCTCTATCTTGAACTTCTTTAATTTTCTCATTAGTTATCGAAAAATTTTTAGAAAACTTAACTTTTGGATTTAGTTCGATACTTGTAACTGACATTTTACCTTTTGAATTTTTACCAAGTTTTGCAATTGCGATATCTTTATAACTTATCACAGGCCATTTCATTTTCGCAGCCAAAGCTAAAAACGTCATCATGTGACAACTGCTTAAAGATGCAGCCAACGTTTGTTCGGGATTGCTATTATTTGGGTCTCCCTTCCAGTCAGGAGCTGAGTCGCCGATTATGATTGTGTTTTCGTTAAACTTTATTTTATGTTCATTTGAGTATTTGCCAGGTGCTAAAGCACCATTTTTTAAGTTCCAAATAAGATTAATTGAAATTTTGGACATTTTATATAATAATTAATTTAACTCTTTTGCTTTCTTTCTTAGTTCAAATTTTTGTATTTTTCCTGTTGAAGTTTTAGGAAGATTGCAAAACTCAACTTTTTTAGGGACTTTAAAGCCTGCTAATGTTTCTTTACAAAAAGAAATTAGCTCTTTTTCTGTGACTGGTTTATCTTTAACTACTTCAATAAAAGCACAGGGTACTTCGCCCCATTTATCATCAGGCTTTGCAACAACGGCAGCTATTGAAACAGAAGGATGTTTAGCAAGAGTGTTTTCAATTTCAATTGAGGAAATATTTTCACCACCTGAAATTATTATGTCTTTTGATCTATCCTGTATTTTAACGTATCCGTCAGAATACATTACAGCCAAATCACCAGTGTGAAACCATCCACCTTTCATTGCTTTTTCAGTAGCATCTTTATCTTTAAAATATCCTTTCATAACAACATTAGCTCTTATCATTATTTCACCAACAGTTTTTCCATCTTTTGGAACTTCTTTCATAGTTTTGGGATCCATAATAACTACACCTTCAGTATTAGGATATCTTACTCCCTGACGTGCTTTAATCTCATTTTGTTTATCTTCATCAAATTCATTCCATGACTCATTCCATGCACATTGCGTAACATGTCCGTAAGTTTCAGTTAAACCATAAACGTGCATCACTTCAAATCCTAATTTTTTCATTTTTTTGAAAATAATACTTGGTGGTGGAGCACCTGCAGTCAAAACATAAACTTTTTGTTTTAATTGTTTTCTATCTTTTTCAGACGCACCAGTTATCATGTTTAAAACTATCGGAGCACCTCCAAAATGAGTAACATTATATTTATCTATTAACTCAAAAATCTTTTTAATATCAATATTTCTTAAACAAATTGTTCGACCGATCAACATTGGTATTGTCCATGGATACCCCCAACCGTTACAATGAAACATTGGAACAACTGTCAAAAAGTTCAATCTATTTGGCATATTCCATGCTGCTGCGCTTCCTGTTGACATTAAATATGAACCTCTATGATGATAAACGACACCTTTTGGATTTCCTGTAGTGCCAGAGGTATAACTTAATGATAAAGCTTGCCATTCATCTTCTGGCAGGCTCCAGTTAAATTTTTCATCTCCCGAATTTAAAAAATCTTCGTATTCAAGATCTCCAATTTTTTCCAGTTTTGATTGATCAGCAAATTTGTCATTAATATCTATAATGATAATTTTCTTTTTGAGTAAACTTAAAGCTTTTTTTACTTCAACATGCAACTGTCTATCTACAACTAATACTTTGGCTTCACTATGTTCAAGAATATAGGCAATGGTTTTAGCATCTAATCTTATATTAATTGTGTTTAAAACACCTCCTGTCATTGGTACGGAGTAATGTGCTTCAAAAATTTCTGGTGTATTAAAAGCTAGAAAAGAAACTGTATCACCTTTTCTTATACCCAATTTTTGAAGTCCGCTTGCAAACTTGACACATCTTTTGTAAACATCTGCCCAAGTATACTTACGATCTTCATAAACAATTGCTTCATAATTAGGATAAATATCTTTAGCACGCTTTAAAAAGGTTAAAGGTGTCAAAGGTACAAAATTTGCTTGG
>CACOEA010000015.1 GCA_902626185.1 uncultured Pelagibacteraceae bacterium | reverse complement strand
AGCAGCTTGGCCTTCAGGAGCGAATATATTCTTCGAGATGGCTGGCGACTATGCAAAAATGGTTAGCGACATGTCAGGTGGTCAATTAAAAATTGATCTTCAACCGGTTGGTTCAGTAGTTAAAACTGGAGAAATTGGTCAAGCAGTAAGTTCAGGAGTTCTTGATATGGGACACTGGGTAACTGCGTACTGGTATGGTAAAAATGCTGCCGCTTCATTATTTGGTACAGGTCCGTCATACGGAATGTCATCTCAAGAAGTAATGGGATGGATGGAGTATGGTGGAGGTAGAAAACTTTATGAGGAAACACTTGCAAAAGTTGGTTTCGATTATATTGGTTTCTTCCACATGCCAATGCCTGCTCAGCCATTTGGTTGGTTCAAAAAGAACGTAACTAAAGTGTCTGATGTTAAAGGAATGAAGTACAGAACAGTTGGTTTAGCTACTAACGTATTAACAGCAATGGGAATGGTTGTAAGACAATTACCAGGTGGTGAAATTCAACCTGCAATGAAAACAGGATTGATTGAAGCTGCTGAGTTTAACAACCCAACTTCAGACTCTCAATTTGGTATGCAAGACGTTTCTAAGCATTATCACTTAGGAAGCTTCCACCAATCACAAGAGATGTTTGAAATTCCAGTAAATAAAAAAACATTTAATAGTTTGTCGCCAGCACACCAAGCGATACTAAAAAATGCTGCTTATGCTGCGAATACTGACAACTACTTCAAAGCGTTGGTTAGATACTCAGCTGATTTATCCAAATTGATGAATCAACATAAGGTAAATGTGTATCAAACATCTGATGAAATCTTAGCTCAACAATTAAAGGGTTGGGATAAAGTAATAGGAGACTTCAATAAAAAAGATCCATTCTTTAAGAAAATTGTAGATTCTCAGAAGAAATACGCGAAGAGAGTGATGAAATACTTACTCATGAATCAGCCAAACTACAGATTGGCTTATGAGAATGAGTTCGGTTCATTAGCAAAAGTTAAAATTTAATTAACTTTTTTATAATTATTAAAGGGGGCGTAATAGCCCCCTTTTTTTATGGAAAAAATTTTTATTTTAGAATAGTTTAATTTTATGAGAGGATTTATAAGCTTCGCAGATCATCTGAGCACTTCAGTTGGAAAGGCATTTTCTTGGTGTATCGTTATTTTAATGGGCGGCACATGTTATGAAGTAGTTATGGCATATGCGTTTAATGCTCCAACTCTATGGAATTTTGATTTTAGTTTACAAATGTATGGTGCAATATTCATGATGGCAGGAGCTTATACTTTATCTACAGAGGCTCACGTAAGGGGAGATGTAATTTACAGACTTTTCAAACCTAGAACACAGGGTTATATAGATTTAATTTTATACTTTATATTTTTCTTTCCTGGAGTTTTGGCTTTGGCTTTTTACGGCTATGAATACGCAGCATTAGCTTGGAAGATTAAAGAAACAAGTTGGAATAGCCCAGCTCAAATTCAAATTTATATGGCAAAAGCATTAATACCTTCAGCTGGTATTCTTTTAATAATCCAAGGCATTAGCGAAGTATTCAGATCAATTATTTGTATTCAAACGGGTCACTGGCCAGCAAGAATGGTTGTTGCTGAAGAAACAGAAAAAATGTTAATGAGAACTTCACAAGACGAGGATCAAAAAGATGTTATTTAGTTTAACAAATCCAGAAGTTGCTATTTTAATGATGTCGATATTTTTATTCGCGGTGCTTCTTGGATTCCCTATAGCATTTACTTTAATGGCAATGGGAGTTGGTTTTGGTTATTATGCTTACTTTGATCCTACAAGAATGGAACATCTTCTGGATAATAGAATTTTTCAATTATTCGTTCAAAACACTTATACTGTAATGGATAACACTGTTTTAACAGCCGTACCCTTATTTTTATTTATGGGATATCTTGTAGAGAGAGCAGGTATTGTATCTAGATTGTTCTTTGCAATTAGATTAGCCTCTCATAGGTTGCCAGCTTCGATGGCAGTTGCGGCTTTAATAACTTGCGCACTTTTTTCAACTGCTACAGGGATAATTGGAGCAGTTGTTACTTTAATGGGTTTGTTGGCTTGGCCAGCTATGATTAAAGCTGGATACGACAAAAAATTTGCTTCAGGCGTTATTTGTTCTGGTGGATGTCTTGGAATACTCATTCCGCCAAGTATTATGTTAATTGTTTATTCAGTAATCGCCCAGCTTTCACCCTTAAGGTTGTTTGCTGCAGCGATATTTCCTGGACTATTATTAGCTGGATTATACATAGGTTATGCGATTACAAGAGCATATTTTAATCCCTCTATAGCACCTAAACCACCAGAAGAGGAGATTCCCCCAAGATCTGAAATTTTGAAGGAAGTGCTTGTTTCATTTCTTCCTCTGTTTTCTCTTATTATTCTTGTTCTTGGTACAATTTTGGGAGGTTTAGCAACACCCGCTGAAGCAGCAGGAGTTGGCGCATTTGGTGCGATTGTTCTTTCATTTTTCTACAAGACATTAAAATGGAAAAACTTTAAAGAGTCAGTTTTTCTTACAGCTAAAACTACTGCTATGATAATGTGGTTATTTATAGGGTCCTGGACATTTTCATCTGTCTTTTCTTATTTAGGAGGCCACGAAGTTTTTGAACATTTTTTTAAATCCATGGAGCTAGCTCCGTGGCAATTTCTAGTAATTACACAGATAATAATTTTTTTATTGGGATGGCCGTTGGAATGGACAGAAATATTGATAATTTTTGTTCCAATATTTTTACCATTAGTTGAATTTTTTGGAGTAAATCCATATTTCTTTGCTATGTTAATCGCTTTAAATTTACAAACTTCTTTTTTAACTCCACCTATGGCAATGTCAGCTTATTATTTAAAAGGCGTTCAAACAAAAAATGTTGAGCTCTTAGATATTTTTAGAGGAATAATGCCATTCCTTGGAATTGTAATATTTGCAATGGTTTTAATGTATTTATTTCCAGGCATCGCTTTGTGGCTACCTGATACTTTATTTGCAAATTAGTAGGTTAAAATGATAGAAACAGCTTCTTTGAGTGCCAATGAATTGGTTTTAAAACTAAAATCTGGCGATATTTCTTCTGTAGATTTGTGTAAGTCTTACATTAATAGAATAAATAAATTTGAGAAAGATGTTCAAGCTTGGGCTTTTTTGGACAAAAAAATTCTTCTGGAAAAAGCAGAAGAAGCAGATGAATACAGAAAGTCTGGGAAACCTCTGGGAGCGTTACATGGTCTTCCTGTTGCTATAAAAGATATAATTGGAACATATGATATGCCAACTGAGTGTGGGACAATTTTTAGAAAAAAAATGTCAAGTTCTCAAGATTCTGAAATAGTCAATTTGTTAAAGAACGCAGGCGCCATAATTATGGGAAAGACAGTTACCTGTGAACTTGCATACATACATCCAAGTAAAACAAAAAACCCACACGATTATTCGAGAACACCAGGTGGCTCATCAAGTGGATCAGCTGCGGTAATAGCTTCTCATATGGCTCATTTATCAATTGGATCTCAAACAGGTGGGTCAGTTATTAGACCAGCTTCTTATTGTGGAGTTGTTGGTTACAAACCATCATATGGCTTGATCTCAAGAAGTGGAGTTTTAAAAACCTCTGAAAAACTTGATACGATGGGTGTTTTTGGAAAAACAGTAAAAGATGTAGCTTTGTTAGCAAAAACTTTAATTAAAAAAGATTTATATGATCCAGCTACTGTCCATTTTGCTGCAGACGATATGTTAAAAGCATGTGATGAAGGACCAATTTTTGATCCAAAATTTATTTTTTATAAAACTAATAATTGGCAAAACATTGGAAAAGAGTCTCAAAAGGCATTTGAATTTTTAATTAAAAGTTTTAAAAAAAATATAGAAGTATATGAAACACCTTCGTATTTTAATGAAATACCTAAATATCATCAGATTATACATGAAACAGATTTAGCTAATAATTTTCAAATTTATTACAAAAAAGATAAAAATAAACTATCAAAAGAGATGAAAGAGGCCATTGAGAGGGGCATGAAATATTCTGCAAAAGAATATACAGACGCAATAGATTTTATGAAACAAAGCTATGAGTCTTACAAAGAAGTTTTTGAAGATTATCATGGTATAATTACACCATCTTCTAGTGGAGTGGCTGATAAGGGTCTTAAATCCACAGGAAGTGCTGATTTTCAAAAAACATGGACATATCTAGGATTGCCAACCATTTCCCTTCCTTTACTAACTGGAGAAAATAACTTACCATTAGGAGTTCAATTAGTTGGTAATAAACTTGATGATTTAAGATTTTTAGGTACAGCTAATTGGTTGGAGAAAAACTGTAAAGATGAATAAACTTACTTCAATAATTGGTTGCTTATTTTGTATCGCATTTCTTATTGGTTTAGCAACAACCTTAACAAGATCAATGATGATTGGGTTTTTAGACGTTTTGCCGGTTTACATATTGATGGGCTTAGTAATAGTAATGATGTTATATGAAGCCTTTGGTGACAAAAAAAAATAATTTTTATCCCTATCTACTTTTGTTTATACAGCCAATCTTCATGGCTTCAAACATTATAGTTGCTAGAGGTGGAGTAGAGTATGTTCCACCTGTTTCGTTAGCTTTTTGGAGATGGCTTACAGTTTTTTTTATTCTAATGCCATTTTTCTTTAATGAAATAATAGAAAAGAAAAGACAATTTAAATCAGAGTTTTTTAAGCTTTTTATTTTAGGTTTGACAGGTTGCGGTATTTGTGGAGCTTTTCCTTTTATAGCAGGCATGTCTACTACGATGGCAAATATGGGTATTATCTACACTTCATCACCAATATTTATAATTGCAATATCTGTATTATTTTTTAATGACAGAATTAATTTATCAAGAGTAATTGGATTGATACTTTGTCTATCAGGTGTGTTAGTAATTATTTGTAAAGGAGATTTAACTTATTTAATTAATTTTAAATTTACTTCAGGAGATCTTTGGATTTTAGGCGCAGCAGTTGGATGGGCAGTTTATTCAATTTTTCTTATTAATTGGAGAAGTGAATTTAGTCTTATGGCCAGATTCACACTAATTGCTTTCTTTGGAGCTATTTCATTATTCCCGTTTTACTTAATTGAAGAATCATTTTTTTTTAATACTGTTTTTAACAACAATTTTCTTTTTTGGGTCTTATTTGCTGCTATTTCTCCTGGAATAATTGCTTTTACATTGTATACAAAAGTTCAAAAGTATGTTGGCGCATCTTTAGCCGGGTTTACGTTGTATATATTCTCTATCTACTCTGCAATTTATGGCATAATTTTATTTGAAGAGTCACTTTTAAATTTTCATTATTTTGGGGCAATATTAGTTTTTTCTGGGGTATATTTAGCAAGAAAGATTGTCAAATGAAGTATTTATACATAGCGTTATCATCTATTATAATCGCCTATTTAGTTGTATTAATTTTTGTTTATTTCTACCAAAGGAATTTACTTTATCATCCAGCAGAAAATAATTATCAAAATGACGAAGCCAAATTTAATTATCAAGAAGTTTATATTGAGGTTGATAGCTCAATTAAATTGAAATCATGGTTTTTAAATAAAGACTTAAATTCATTGAAAACGCTTATTATTTTCCATGGAAATGCTGGTGATTTATCTAATAGAATTTATAAATTAAATGAACTCAATAAATTAGATATTAATGTGCTTTTAATTTCCTGGAGAGGCTTTAGTGGAAATGTTGGTTCTCCAACTGAAAAAAATCTTTACAAAGATGCTGGTGCAGCAATTAAATGGTTGAATAAACAAGGAGTTAAAAATAATCAAATTATTCTATACGGAGAGTCTTTAGGAACTGGTGTCGCAATAGAAATTGGAAAGAAAAATGTATTTAATAGTATTATTCTAGAATCTCCTTTTACATCAATGGAGGAAGCGGCTAAAATTTATTATCCTTTTTTGCCAATTAAAATTCTTCTAAAAGACAGGTTTGACTCAATAGATAAAGTCGAAAAAATCAAAATACCTATTTTGATAATGCACGGAGAGAAAGATGATATAATACCCTTTTTTATGGGAAAGAAATTGTTTGAAAAAGCCAACGAACCAAAGCACTCCTATTTTACATCAAAAGATGATCATATGATGACTTTTGACGAAAGTTTATTAAAAGAAATTAAAAATTTTATAGAAAGGTATTAAGCTTCAAGACCCAGAAGTGCTTTAGCGAAATATTCTGCTTTAAAAGGATGAAGGTCAGAGTCTTTTTCACCCATGCCGACTGCAATGATAGGTAAATTAAATTTTTTGCAAATGGCTAAAATAATTCCCCCTTTGGCAGTGCTATCTAGTTTAGTTACAATTAAACCAGTAATATTATGAATTTTACTAAACTCTTCTACTTGACTCACGGCATTCTGTCCTGTTGTTGCATCTAAAATTAATATCACCTCATTAGGAAATTTTTCGTCTACTTTTTTTAAAACATTAATAATCTTTTTATACTCTTCCATTAAATTCTTTTTATTTTGCAATCTCCCTGCAGTATCTATTAAAGCAATATCAATCTGATTTTTTTTAGCAAATTCAGCAGTTTTGTATGCTACGGAAGCAGGGTCACTATTAATTTCTGATTTAATAATATCTGCTTTTACTTTTGTAGCCCACACTTGCAGTTGATCTATAGCAGCAGCTCTAAAAGTATCTGCAGCCCCAAAAACTACTGATCTATTATTATCCTTAAAATATTTTCCCAGCTTCCCTATAGTAGTAGTCTTTCCAACACCATTTACTCCAGAAATAACAATAACAGATGAATTAGCATTACCCATTAGACTTAAATCTTTCTCATATTTTAAAAGATTGATAGCCATTTTGTCTGCTAACAATTTTAAGATTTCCTTATGATCATCCAGGTTCTTATCTATTTTAAAACTTTCAAAATCTTTTTTAAGTTCTTTGGCAACGTCAACACCAGCATCAGATGAAATAATTAATTCTTCAAACTCTTCAAGAATATCTGAGTCAATTTTTTTTTTAGAAAAAATATTTTTAAAACCGTCGGTGAGATTAGAAGAACTTTTTCCAAGTCCTGTTTTAAACTTATCAAAAATTCCCATTTTATATTTCTACTTTTATCTTTTTTATTTCTGAGACAGGTCCAGTCATAAATATATTGTCATCTTTATCTATTTCAATATTTAAGAGTCCTTCCTGAAATTTAATGTTCACTTTATTTTCAATTAATTTATTTTTATATGCAGCAACAGCAGTAGCACAAGCAGCTGTTCCACAAGCTTTAGTTAACCCTGCGCCTCTTTCCCATACATTTACTTTTATTAAATTAATATTTTCAACTTGTGCAAAAGTTACATTTGTTTTTTCAGGAAACATAGAATGAGTTTCTATTTTTGGCCCTAAGATTTTCAAATCATGTTCAAATGCGTTTTTTACAAAAAAAATAATATGAGGATTTCCTACATTTAAGCAAAATCCATTTTTTAACAATTTTCCATCTAATTCAAGTTCTACTTTTTTATTATCTACTTCATTTGCTAGCGGGATTCTTTCCCAATCGAAAATTGGTTGACCCATGTTTAATCTAACAGATTGGTCTCCAACAACTTTTGCATCTAATACTCTATTATTTGTTTTGATTTTAATTAATCTAGAGTTAATTTTTTTACTTAATAAATAAGCTATGCACCTACTTCCATTTCCACAAGCACTCACTTCACCTCCGTCAGAGTTGAAAATTGTAATCGGAAAAACATTATTTAGTTTTTTTTCAAGAAATATTATTTGGTCAAAACCAATATTATTTCTATTCCCCATTTTGATTATTTGATCTTTAGATAGACTTACTTTATCAACCATTCTATCAATTATAACGAAGTCGTTTCCTAATCCATCCATTTTATATGCGTTAATCGTTGCCATATTTGATTAGTATAATTATTCATTGACTTTTAAAACCCCAAATTGTAGTTTTCTCACACTTTCCGCAAATACACATGTTTTTGCGGTGCTCTTAAAAATAAGAGTGTCGACACTAGTCAGCGAAGGTTCGCCCACTAGTGCGATAGGTGTTGGGTGTTATAAAAATGTTTGAAAACTTAACAAATAAATTAGAAAGTATTTTTTCTAAGTTAAAAAATGCTCCCTCATTGACAGAGGAACAAGTTGACTCTGGTTTAAAAGAGATAAGATTAGCTTTATTAGAGGCGGATGTAGCTCTTCCTGTAACTAAAGAGTTTATAGCCAATGTAAAACCTAAAGCTATTGGTCAAGAAATTATTAAATCAACATCAGCTGGCCAGATGATAGTTAAAATTGTTTATGATGAACTCGTTAATATTCTAGGTTCCAAAAATGAGGAACTTAACTTCAAAGCTGTTCCTCCAGTCTCATTTTTATTAGTTGGATTACAAGGTTCAGGAAAAACAACATCTGCAGCCAAGCTGGCAAAAAACATTGAGACAAATTACAAAAAAAAGGTAATGGTTGTAAGTTTAGATGTTTATAGGCCAGCTGCTCAAGAACAACTAAAATTACTTGCTGAAACTAATGGGATTCAATATTTGCCGATAGTTGATAAACAACAACCAATAGATATTACTAAAAGAGCATTAAATGCAGCTAACCTTAATGGCTCAGATGTTATTATATTTGATACAGCAGGAAGAACCCAGATAGATTTATCAATGATGTCTGAGATTAAGCAAATTAAAAATATTACAAAACCAGCTGAAACAATTTTAGTAGCTGACTCACTAACAGGACAAATAGCAGTAAATGTTGCAAAAGAATTCGATACAGCGGTAAATCTATCAGGGATAATTCTAACAAGAGTAGATGGTGATGCGCGAGGTGGAGCTGCATTAAGCATGAAACAAGTTACTGGTAAACCAATTAAATTTATTGGAGTTGGAGAAAAAATTACAGATCTTGAGCTTTTCCACCCAGATAGATTGGCAAATAGAATTTTAGGAATGGGCGATGTTGTAACCTTAGTTGAGAAGGCTCAACAAGATTTAAGTGAAGAAAAAATTAAAAAAACAGAAGACGAATTAAAAAAAGGAATATTTACAATGGACTCATATCTATCTCAACTAAGACAAATGAAAAAAATGGGAGGCATGGAAGGTGTAATGTCTATGTTGCCGGGGGTAAATAAAATGAAAGCAAAAATGGATCAAGCCAATATAGATGAAAAAATGCTAGTAGAAAATGAAGCAATTATTTTATCCATGACTAAAAATGAGAGAGAAAATCCAAAAATTATAAGCGGTTCTAGACGTAAAAGAATTTCAAAAGGAGCAGGTGTTGATGTTTCTAAAATTAATAAACTATTAAAACAATTTAAGATGATGTCAGACATGATGAAAAAAATGTCTCAAGGAAAAAAAATTCCATCTGGAGTAATTCCAGATGAAATGCTTAATCAACTAAAATGAAAGGTATAATATGTTAAGAATAAGATTATCAATGGGTGGTGTAAGAAAAAGACCAGTTTATAAAATTGTGGTAGCTGATGGAAGGTATCCTAGAGATGGGAAATTTATAGAAAAAATTGGATCTTATAATCCTCTTCTACCAAAAGAAAAGAAGGAAAGAATCAAAATAGAAGCAGAAAGGGTAAAATATTGGATGAGCAAGGGAGCCCAACCTACTATGAGAGTTTCTAGATTATTAGGTGAGGTGCAAATAATGCCGATGCCAAAACCTGGAAATAATCCTCAAAAGGCAATTCCAAAAAAAGATAGAAAAAAAACGGAGGAAGATAAAAAAGAAGAGACTAAAAAGGATGCATCAGCAGCTGATGGTAAAAAGGTAGATCAAAAAGCAGAAGCTAAAAAGGAAGAACCAAAAAAAGAACAACCTAAAGCAGAAGCTAAAAAGGAAGAGCCGAAAAAGGAAGAACCAAAAAAAGAACAACCTAAAGCAGAAGCTAAAAAGGAAGAGCCGAAAGAGGAAAAGAAAAAGGCTTAATTGAAAGGTGATTAGAGATGTTAGAAGTAAAAATTTTTACTTTATATCCAGACTTGTTTCCTGGCCCTTTAGATATTGGAATATTTAAAAAAGCTAAGGAAAACAAAATTTGGAAACTGAAAGTCATTAATATTAGGGACTATTCCAAAGATAAACATGGTGTAGTAGATGACACTCCTTTTGGAGGAGGAAGTGGGATGCTTTTGCGACCTGATATATTGGCCTCTGCACTTGATGGGAATACAAAGAAAGGTGAAAAAATTATCTATTTATCTCCAAGAGGTAAAAAATTTGATCAAAATGCAGCTAGATCTTTGAGTAAAGAAAAAAACCTTAACCTTATTTGTGGTCATTTTGAGGGTGTTGACCAAAGACTTTTAGAGACACGAAATATTGAAGAATATAGTTTAGGTGATTTTGTCCTATCAGGAGGAGAGCCAGCATCTTTTGTATTTGTTGATGCTTTAGTTAGACTATTACCTGGAGTTTTAAGAAATAAAGATTCTGTTAAAGAGGAAAGTTTTGAAAATGACCTTTTAGAATATCCTCAATATACTAAACCTAGGGAATGGGAAGGTAAAAGCCCACCAGAGGTCTTATTTTCAGGTGATCATGCTAAAATAAAAGGGTGGCGTTTGTCTCAATCAGAGGCTATAACTCGTCGCCAGAGACCTGATCTTTGGAAAAAATATTTAGACAAGAAAAATGAAAAACATTGAAGATATAAACAAAGAAGCAATTAAAAAAATTATTGCCAATAAAAAGATTACCGAATTTTCACCAGGCGATACAATAAAAATTGGTGTAAAAATTGTAGAGGGAAAAAGAGAAAGAATTCAGTACTTTGAAGGAGTTTGTATAGCTAAAAAGAATAGGGATTTAAACTCATCTTTTACTGTACGAAAAATTTCTTTCGGTGAAGGTGTCGAGCGAACATTTGCACTCTACAGTCCAAATGTTGACTCAATAAAAGTAATCAGGTCAGGTAAGGTTAGAAGAGCAAAACTTTATTATTTAAGGGATAGAAAAGGAAAATCTGCAAGGATTGCTGAAAAAATTAAAAAGAAGATTGGTGTTGATATTACTGTTAAACCTGAGGAGCCAAAAGCAAAACCAAACGAGTCTGTAAAGCAAGAGACAAAAGTAGAGGAAGTTAAAAAAGAAGCTCCAAAAGTCGAAGTTAAAGCTGAAAAGCTAACCAGCAAAAAAAAATAAAATAAATGTCAAAAACTCTATACGATAAGATATGGGAAAACCATCTTGTTCATGAACAGAGCGATGGTACAGCATTAATTTATGTTGATAGACATTTAGTTCATGAAGTTACGAGTCCTCAAGCCTTTGAAGGACTTAGATTACAAAAAAGAAAAGTCAGAAGACCAGAATTAACTCTTGCAGTACCAGACCATAACGTTCCAACAACTGATAGGTCAGAAGGTATAAATGATAAAGACTCTAGAATACAAGTCGAAACATTAAGAAAAAATTGTAAGGACTTTGGAGTAAAATTGTTCGATGTTAATGATAAACGTCAAGGTATAGTCCACATTATAGGACCTGAACAAGGCTTCACTCAGCCGGGAACAGTAATTGTGTGTGGTGATAGTCATACTGCAACACACGGGGCCTTTGGCGCATTAGCGTTTGGAATAGGAACATCTGAAGTTGAACATGTTCTTGCTACGCAAACTTTAATGCAAAAAAAATCAAAAAATTTAAGAATAAATGTAAATGGCAATTTGCCTAAAGGAGTTACTGCTAAAGACGTAATTTTAAAAATTATAGGCACAATAGGAACTGCAGGCGGAACCGGATATGTTGTCGAATTTGCTGGCAATGTGATCAAGAGCTTAAGCATGGAAGAGAGAATGACTGTTTGTAACATGACTATTGAAGCAGGTGCAAGAGCTGGTTTAATTGCGCCAGATGAAAAAACATTTAACTATTTAAAGGGAAAAACGATGTCACCAAAAGGTGACAACTGGTCAAAAGCTGTTGAATTTTGGAAGACTTTATATTCTGACAAGGATTGTAAATTCGATAAAGAGTTGGACATTGATGGGAAAAATATAGAGCCATTGGTCACTTGGGGAACATCTCCTCAAGATGTGTCACCAGTAACTGGTGTTGTGCCAGATCCTGATAAAGAGAAAAACGAAGATAGAAAAATGGCTATGAAAAGATCCCTTGATTATATGGGTTTAAAAGCAAACACTAAAATTTCAGACATTAAAATTGATAAAATTTTTATTGGAAGTTGCACTAATGGAAGAATAGAGGATTTGAGATTGGCCGCAGATCTTCTAAAAGGTAAAAAGATTGCTGAAAATGTTAGTGCGATGGTAGTTCCAGGATCTGGACTAGTTAAAGAGCAAGCGGAAAAAGAGGGAATAGATAAAATTTTTAAAGATGCAGGTTTTGAATGGAGAGAACCTGGTTGTTCGATGTGTTTAGGTATGAATCCAGACCAATTAAAGCCCAAAGAAAGATGTGCCTCAACATCAAATAGAAATTTTGAAGGCAGGCAAGGTCGTGGGGGAAGAACACATCTAGTCAGCCCAGGGATGGCTATTGCAGCTGCAATTAAAGGTCATTTAACAGATGTAAGAGAAATATAGAATGGAAAAATTTAATAATTTAAAATCAATACCATCATATTTATCCTTACAAAATATTGATACAGATATGATTATCCCAAAACAGTTTTTAAAAACGATTAAAAGAACAGGTTTGGGAAAAAGTCTTTTTTACGAGATGCGTTATGACGATAACGGAACAAAGAATGTTGATTTTATTCTTAACAAAGAACCTTACAACAAATCAAAAATTCTTTTAGCAGGAAAAAATTTTGGATGTGGTTCATCAAGAGAACATGCTCCATGGGCTCTTTCAGATTTTGGAATAAAGTGCGTAATAAGTGCTAGCTTTGCAGATATTTTTTATAATAATTGTTTTAAAAATGGAATTCTGCCAATAAAGATTGATGATAAGATAGTAGTTGAATTAGCTGAATATTCAAAGAGGAAAGAAGAAATTGAAATTAATTTAGAAAAGCAAGAAATAAAATATGGAAATAAAGTTGTAAAGTTTGAACTTGATAGTTTCAAAAAGAAATGTTTGATGGATGGACTTGATGACATAGCATTATCTATGGAAAAAATTAAAGACATTGATAACTTTGAAAAGACAGTTGAAAAAAATAAACCATGGATATTTAAAAATGAGTAAAAAAAATAGTAGAAAAATTTTATTATTGCCAGGTGATGGAATTGGTCCAGAAGTCGTAAGTGAGGTGAAAAAAATATTAAACTGGTTCAACAGCAAAAAATCATTAGATTTCAGTTTTGAAGAAGAACTGATTGGAGGAGCTTCTATAGATGTAAACAAAATACCTATAACAGATGAAGTATTCTACAAATCATTAGAGTCCGATGCTGTTATATTAGGTGCTTGCGGTGGTCCTAAATGGGATAATTTAGAATTTTCAAAAAAGCCTGAGAGAGCACTCTTAAAGTTAAGAAAAGAGCTAAAATTGTTTGCAAACTTGAGGCCAGCTATTTGTTTTAAACAATTAGTAGACTCATCTACTTTAAAACCAGAAATAGTTTCTGGTTTAGATATAATGATTGTAAGAGAACTTACAGGAGGGATATATTTTGGCGAGCCAAGGGGAATTAAGCCAATTGAAAATAATCAAAGACAAGGAATAAATACCCACTCATATACTACTAACGAAATCCATCGAATTGCAAAGGTAGCATTTGATTTAGCAAAAAAAAGAAAAAATAAGGTAACTTCTTGTGAAAAATCTAATGTAATGGAAGCAGGGGTTTTGTGGAGAGAAGAGGTTCAAGTAATTAAAGACAAAGAATATAAATCAGTAGAATTGAATCACATGCTAGCGGATAATTGCGCAATGCAACTTTTGAGAAACCCAAAACAATTTGATGTAATATTAGCTGATAATCTATTTGGCGATATGTTGTCGGATGAAGCTGCAATGTTAACAGGGTCGCTTGGATTGTTGCCCTCTGCCTCACTTGGAGCTAAGGACAAAAATGGAAAAATTAGATCATTATATGAACCAGTTCACGGCTCGGCTCCTGATATTGCAAACAAGAACTTAGCCAATCCTATAGCTACTATTTTAAGTTTATCAATGGCATTAAGATATTCTTTAGATTTGGACAAAGAGGCTGATCAGCTAGATGCTGCAGTTCAACAAGTATTAGATGACGGTCTAAGAACAAAAGATATACTTTCTAAGGGTAAAAAAGAAGTCACCACAACAGAGATGGGTGATGCAATTATCTCAAAATTGAAATAAAATATAAGTTATGAACCTGGCAATAATTGGCGCCACGGGTAACGTGGGCAGAAAAACAATAGAAGTACTTGAAAAATCAAAATTGAAAATTGATAATTTATATTTGGTTGCTTCAAGAAAAAGTGCTGGAAAAAAGTTAAAATTCAATAAAAAAGATTTAACAATAGAACAATTAGAGAAATATGATTTTTCAAAAGCTGAAATCACAATTTTTGCAGCTGGAAGCGAAATTGCAAAAGTTTGGGCACCCCAAGCGGCAAAGAAAACTATCGTAATTGACAACTCAAAGTATTTTAGAATGGATAATAATGTGCCTTTGGTTGTAGCTGAAGTGAACCCCAATGACTTAAAATTACATAAAAATATAATCTCGAATCCAAATTGCTCTACAATTCAGCTTCTTTTGCCGCTAAAACCTCTGCATGATGAATACAATATTAAAAGAGTGGTAGTTTCAACCTATCAAGCTGTATCTGGAGCTGGGAAAGAAGCAGAGGATGAACTATTCAGTCAAACAAAAGAATATTTAGACAATAAAAAAATTACTTCTAAAAATTTCACAAAACAGATAGCATTTAATTTGATTCCTCATATAGATGCATTTGTTGAAGATGGTTATACGAAAGAAGAATGGAAAATGGAAAATGAGACAAAAAAAATTTTAGACAATAAAATTAAACTTAGTGCTACGTGCGTAAGAGTTCCGGTTAGAACTTCTCATTCTGAGTCAGTAAACATTGAATTTGAAAAAGAATACGACCTTAATAAAGTAATAGAAATATTAAAAAACGCTCCTGGTTGCAAAGTAATAGACGAACACAAAGATGGAGGATATATTACCCCAGTAGAGGCGGAAGGTGATTTTCTTACTTTCATCTCAAGAATTAGAAAAGATCGTTCTAACTCAAAAGCGATAAATATTTGGGTTGTATCTGACAATCTGTTAAAAGGAGCAGCATTGAACTCTGTTCAAATCGCAGAACGATTGATAGAAAAAAATAAAAGATAATTTAAAGTATGGAAAAACAAAATCCTTTAAGCCCGCATTTGCAAATTTATAAATGGCAAATTTCTTCGCTGCTTTCAATTACTCATCGAATAGTAGGGGTTATAAATACTTTTGCTATTTCAATAATTTGTTTATGGGTTATGTCTTTACTGCTTGGTGAAAATAGTTATGAATTAACAAAATTATTTTTACAATCTTTTTTTGGAAAATTTTTAATAATTGCATTATGTTGGACATTTAGTTTTCATATTCTTAATGAAATTAGACACTTAGCTTGGGACTACGGATATGGTTTTGATCTTAAAATTGCTAAAATAACGGGTGTTTTAGTTTTTTTCGGATCTTTTATTTTAACTATACTCTTCTATTTGATTGGAAGGAATTTAATTTAAAATGCACTCATCAACAAAAAAATGGTTATTTACAAAACTAAGCTCAGTAATTTTGATTCCTTTCATGACTTGGTTAATAATAAATATTACGAAAATTTATGATAATGATTATCAACAAATTGTCGAATTTTTTTCAACACAACCGTCTAAAATTTTATTCTCTGTATTTGTTGTAATTGCTTACTTTTTTTCAGCATTAACAATTAGCGAAATATTTGAAGATTATATCAGTAATGATAAAATCAAATATGTCGCAAATAAACTATTAAATATATTTGCTATAATAATACCATTATTAACAATCATTGGAATTTTGAATTTATAAAAAATGAAAGCATACAAAATTATAGATCACGAGTATGATGTCGTAGTTCTAGGGGCTGGCGGATCAGGTCTCAGAGCCGCGGTTGGTTTATCAGAGTCCGGTTTGAAAACTGCTTGTATATCTAAAGTTTTTCCAACAAGAAGTCATACCTCTGCGGCTCAAGGGGGTATCTCTGCTGCGTTAGGCAACATGGGTGAAGATGATTGGAGATGGCACATGTACGACACAGTAAAAGGCTCTGACTGGTTAGGTGATCAAGATGCAATCGAATATTTATGCAAAGAAGCGCCTAGAGCCGTTGTTGAATTAGAAAGATATGGTGTTCCTTTTAGCAGGACTGATGATGGAAAAATTTATCAAAGACCTTTTGGAGGTATGACTAAAAATTATGGTAATGGAATTGTGCAAAGGACTTGTGCCGCAGCAGATAGAACTGGTCATGCAATTTTACATACTCTATATGGGCAAGCGCTCAAACAAAATACGGAATTTTTTATTGAGTACTTCGCTTTAGATTTAATTATGAAAAATGGAGAGTGTAAGGGAGTTATAGCATGGAATTTAACAGATGGGACTTTACATAGATTTAGATCACATATTACAATTATAGCAACAGGAGGATATGGAAAGGTTTATTATTCAGCAACATCTGCACACACATGTACTGGCGATGGTAATGCAATGGTACTACGTGCAGGACTTCCTTTACAAGACATGGAGTTTGTCCAATTTCATCCAACTGGAATTTACGGAGTTGGATGTTTAATCACCGAGGGAGTAAGAGGTGAAGGAGGTTTTTTAGTGAACGGTAAAGGCGAACGATTTATGGAGAGATATGCACCAAATGCAAAAGATTTAGCCTCTAGGGATGTGGTAAGCAGATCTATGGAGATGGAGATAAATGAAGGAAGAGGAGCAGGTAAAAACAAAGATCATATAAATTTACATTTGGATCATTTAGATAAAAAAGTCATTGAAGAGAGATTGCCAGGTATAGCAGAAGCTGCAAAAACTTTTGCTAACGTCGATGTAAACAAGGAACCAATACCAGTTGTTCCTACAGTTCATTATAATATGGGAGGAATACCAACTAACTACAAAGCAGAAGTAATTACTTTAAATGGTTCAGAAAAAACAGTTCCAGGTTTAATGGCTATTGGAGAAGCAGCATGTGTTTCTGTTCACGGCGCCAACCGTTTAGGATCAAATTCTTTAATCGATTTAGTAGTTTTTGGAAGAGCAGCAGCTAAAAGAGCCAAAGAACTTATTAAACCCGGAAGTGTGCATGAGAAAGTTTCAAATGATGAAACTGATAAATGTGTAAATAGATTTGATAAAATTAGAAATGCCAACGGTTCAACGAAAACTTCTGAACTTAGACTTTCGATGCAAAAAATAATGCAATCAAAGTGTGCAGTTTTTAGAACAGAAAAAACTTTAAAAGAAGGCGTTGAACAAATCAGAAAACCACAAGAGGGCATGAGTGATGTCCATGTTAAAGATAAATCACTTTTATTCAACACTGATTTAGTTGAAACCTTAGAATTTGATAATTTAGTTAGCCAAGCTCTCACCACAATGGACTCAGCGTACAACAGGAAAGAGAGTAGAGGAGCTCATGCAAGAGAAGATTTCAAAAAGAGAGATGATAAAAACTTTATGAAACATACCTTAGCATGGCAAGAAGGTAATAAAGTTCAAATTAAATATAGAGACGTACATTCAAGAACGCTGACAAATGATGTTCAATATTTTCCTCCTAAGGAGAGGGTTTATTAGATGACACAATTTAGTCTACCTCAAAATTCAAAAATTGAAGTAGGTAATTATTTTAAAGACAAAACAAATTCTCAAAATATAAGAAAAATTAATGTTTACAGATGGGATCCATCTGACGGTCAAAACCCTAGAGTAGACACTTTTGAGGTAGACATGGATAATTGTGGACCTAAAGTTTTGGATATATTAATTAAAATAAAAAATGAAATTGATCCTTCTCTAACATTTAGAAGATCATGTGCTCATGGTGTTTGTGGATCATGCGCAATGAATATAGATGGCATTAATAATCTTGCTTGCATCAAATCACACACAGATATTAATGGCGATTTGAATATTTATCCTTTACCTCACCTAAAAGTTATTAAGGATTTGATTGGTGATCTAAGCACTTTGTATAAACAATACGAGTCTATTCAACCATGGCTGAAAGTTGGTCAAACGGGAAAGGAAATTCAAGAAATAAAGCAAAGTCAAAAAGATAGAGAGAAACTTGATGGTTACTACGAGTGTATTCTATGCGCATGTTGTTCTACATCATGCCCAAGTTATTGGTGGAATGGAGATAAATATTTAGGACCAGCTGTATTGTTACAAGCATATCGATGGATTAATGATAGCAGAGACAATGATAAAAAAGAAAGATTAAAGAAAGTTGCTGATGAGCTTAAATTATATAGATGTCATACTATTATGAATTGTACCAATTCTTGTCCTAAAGGTCTTAATCCTGCAAAAGCTATTGGATCAATAAAAAAAATGCTTGCAACAAGCTAAAAGCTTATTTAATCAGTTACAATCATGAATTTAATAGAACACTTTATTAATGGTAAAAATTTTTCTGGTAATTCTTCTCAAAAAGGTAAAGTTTTTAATCCAGCAACAGGAGAACAAACTGCAGAGGTAAAACTGGCCAATAAAAAAGACGTTAAAGATGCTGTTGAAAATGCAAAGACGGCATTTTCAGCTTGGTCTAATACACCGCCATTGCAAAGAGCTAGAGTCATGTTTAAATTTAAAGAGCTGATTGAAAAAAATTCTGACGAATTAACAAAAATAATCGTCTCTGAACATGGAAAAGTATACGAAGACGCCAAAGGCTCTTTGATAAGAGGATTAGAAGTTGTTGAGTATGCCTGTGGCATTCCTCAATTGTTGAAAGGTGAGTTTACTGAAAATGTTGGTTCCAACGTTGACAGTTGGTCTATTCGACAACCTTTAGGGGTATGCGCCGGGATAACACCATTTAACTTTCCTGCCATGGTCCCGATGTGGATGTTTCCAATGGCGATAGCTTGTGGTAATACGTTTGTTTTAAAACCATCAGAGAAAGATCCATCGTGCTCTATGTTTTTAGCAAAATTGCTAAAGGAAGCCGGCTTACCTGATGGAGTTTTTAATATAGTAAATGGTGGAAAAGAAGCTGTAGATGAACTTATTAATAACAAAGATGTAGTTGCAATTAGTTTTGTTGGGTCAACGCCAATAGCAAAATATATTTATGAAAATTGTGCAAAAAATGAAAAAAGAGTTCAAGCTTTAGGTGGAGCCAAAAATCATTGCGTAGTTATGCCAGATTGTGATTTAGATCAAGCAGTAAACGGTTTAATGGGAGCAGCTTATGGATCTGCTGGAGAAAGATGTATGGCTCAATCGGTAGCGGTAGCTGTTGGTAATATTGGTGACAAATTAGTACAAAATTTAGCAAAAAAAGTAGAAGCTTTAAAAGTTGGCCCTGGTATGGATAAAAAATCAGAAATGGGACCTCTTGTTACAAAAGAACATTTAGAAAAAGTAAAAAGTTACGTAGATATTGGAGTAAAAGAGG
>CACOEA010000014.1 GCA_902626185.1 uncultured Pelagibacteraceae bacterium | reverse complement strand
TGCAAAAGTTGAGGGAGATTACATTGTGTTAGGTTCTGCAATATCTCTTACAGGTAAATACTCTTCAAATGGTGTTCATACTCAAAATGGTTATAACTTGGCCGTTGAGAGAATTAACAAAATGGGTGGAGTTGAAGTACAAGGTAAGAAATACAAGTTTGAAATTATCTACTACGATGATGAGTCAAACCCAAAAAGAGCCGCTCAGTTAGCTGAAAGACTAATTAAACAAGATGGTGTTCATTATATGCTTGGACCATACAGTTCAGGTTTAACGAAAGCCATTGCACCAGTAACCGAGAAATATAAAATTCCTATGGTTGAAGCAAATGGTGCATCTAGATCTTTATTTACTAAAGGATACAAATATTTGTTTGCGGTGTTATCACCAGCTAACCAATACCTTGAAGTAGCAATTGATCTTGCGGTCGAAAAAAATGGTGGTAAGCCAGTACGAATTGCACAAGCATTTGAGCAAGATGCTTTCTCACAAGATGTGAGATTGGGTATCTTAGATGCAGCAAAAAGAACTGGATCTGAAATCATTATTGATGACAAACTACCAAAAGAATTAAATGATATGGCAGCAACATTGGCAAAAGTTAAAGCAACTAAGCCAGATGTACTTGTTGTATCAGGTCACACAAAAGGTGCATTAACAGCAATCAGACAAATTTCTGAAATGAAAGTTGATGTTCCGATGTTAGCGATGACACATTGTGATGCTGCTAAACTTTCTAAACAACATGGAAAGAAATCAGAATACGCATTGTGTGCTTCTCAGTGGCATAAAAACTTAAGTTATAAAGATAAGTTTTTTGGAACAGGTAAAAAGTATGACAAAGACTTTAAAAAAGAGTTTGGTTATGCTCCACCGTACCAATCAGCTGAATCATCTGCTGCTTTACTAGTGTTTAAAGATGCGTTCGAAAGAGCAAATTCTTTTGACAGAGATAAAGTAAGAGATGCTCTTAAAACTACTGAAATGCAAACTTTCTATGGAAACATCAAATTTGGTCCTGGCGGTCAAAACGTTGCTAAACCAATGATCTTGTTCCAAGTAAGATGTAAAGGTGATACGTGTGAGAATAAAGTTGTTGCTCCAACTAAATGGGCATCTGACAAATTCTACCACCCAATCCCTAAGTGGTCTGAAAGAAGCTAATAACTTATAAATAATTTAAAAAGCCCCTAGTTTTCTAGGGGCTTTTCTTTTATAAATTTTAAGATTTTATGGACTTTCTAATTTTCAAAGCTCCAATGTTAATGGTCCAAGCGTCATTGGACGGAATTCTTTTAGGTATATTATTTGCGTTAATTGCATACGGCATGGCTCTTCAATGGGGAGTGATGAATATAATCAATATTGCACAAGGTGATTTAGTGATACTCGGGGGTTATATTGCATACACTATGTATCTAGCTGGAATTCATCCGGCTTGGGGGGTTATTGTTTCACCTATTATAATGTTTTTTGTGGGGTGGGCTCTTTATAAATTAGTAATTAACAAAGTTGTTGATCGAGACTTATTTATTTCAATTTTAGCAACTTTCGGTATCGCAATTGTATTTCAACAATTAATGAATTTTATATTTGGTGCAGACGTAGTTGTGGCACAGTCTGAGTATGGAACAACAATGTTATTTGATAATTCAGTAACTTTACCAAATTCAAAAATTTTTTCTGCCTTTATAAGTGTTTTATACGCGATCGCTTTAGTTATATATATGAAAAAATCTAGACTAGGACGAGCTATAAGAGCTACTGCACAAAATGCAAGAGCTGCAAAAATTCTTGGTGTAGATACAGAAAAAGTTTACGCTGCAACTTTTGGTATTAACGCAGCGTTATGTGGAATTGCAGGAGCTCTAATATCAATTACTCTTACTCTTCACCCTTATGTAGGTCTTCCATATACAGTAAGATCTTTCATGATAGTAATTGTTGCTGGTCTAGGAAATTTACCAGCAGTAGCTGTTTCAGGGATGGGATTAGGATTATTCGAAGAGTTTGCAGATTATATTTTAGGAACAGAATTTAGAATTGGTGCAGTTTTTATGTTGTTAGTTTTCATATTGGTGTACAGAAGATTCAAATTATCAAAAAAAAGGGAGTATTTAAAATGAAGAAATGTATTCTTATCTTATTTGCAATCTTATTTTCAACCAGCTTATTAGCTCATTCATCTCCAAATTTTGACTCTAAAAAAAACTGTAGGAAAAAACATTCAATGCTTCAAGGCATTGCTAAATTAAAAGGTTATGGAGGCGGCGAAATAATAAAATTTAATTCTTACACTGGATTTGATCAAAGAACAGTTTTGATAGATGGTCATTTGAATAATCCTATTGAAATTACTGGATATCTTAGATTGCCAGAGGGAACAGGCAAAGTTCCTATAGTTATTTATACTCACAGTAGTGGAGGACCTGGAGATTATGTTTGGGATGACTTTGTGTATCATGCTGCTCAAAATCTTTTAAAAGAAGGTATAGGTGTAATGTATATAGATAATTTTTGTCCTAGAGGTGCCAGATCTACTTGGAGGGATCAATCTAAAGTTCCTTTGATAAATGGAGCAATTGATGCGCTCATGGCTTTAAAAGTTTTACAATCTCATCCAAGATCTAATGGGAAATTTGGAACAACCGGTCATTCAAGAGGTGGAACTAATTCTTTTTTCTTAGCAGATGTTAAACTTACATCTAAATTTCTTGGAGGAACCAAAGGTTTTGATGCAATTCTTCCAGAAGCAGCAGAATGTAGGATGGCCGGCTTTTTTGCAGAACCAGAATTAACTTCTAATACCACAATGCTTGTAGTGCACGGTGGTGCAGATGATTATACTTTGGCCAAGTTTTGTAAGGAGCACGCAGAGAGAATTAAAGCTCCTCCGGGAAAAGTAAAAGTAGACATTAAAGAAGGTTGGTACCACGCATGGGCTGCTGGTAAAAAACCTTGGAGAGAAAAAATGGCAATGACACTTCATGATTGTCCTGATTTTTATGTTGATAATGAAGGTCGGTTTACTAATCCGACATGGGTAGAGTGGATGGTCAATAAACACAAAGTTTATCCTTCAGTAGAAGCATTTTATGAAACTGCGCAAAAGGATCCAAGAAAAGCTTGGAAAACTGGTTTTAAAATTATGAAAAAAGAAAAATGTATTTCTAAAGGAGTAACTATAGGCGGAGATAATGCAGATGTTTATATGCCTCAATTTATAAATTTCTTTAAGGAAAATTTATTATGATAAAACAAAAAGATTTAATTTTATACTCTGGTTTAATAATCTTAGGTTTAGCAGCGCCTTATTTATTTTCGGCTTTTAAAGTTCAGCTAACATATCTTTGTGTCTTGATCGTTTTAGCAATGACTTGGAATTTACAAGGTGGAGAAATGGGTTACAATTCTTTTGGAAATATTCTTTTCTATGGTCTTGGAATGTATTTAACTGCTTCAGTTCAAGTGGGTATGTTTTTCCCATTAGCAGAATGGACAGAAAGTGGTGGCGAAAAAACGTTTGTACATACTACAGCTCAATATTTTCAAGGCATAGGTGTCGGTTTATTAGTTTCAGCTATCGTTCCCGCCATTGTCGCAGGCGCTATAGGTTATGCTATTTTAGGTTTGAGAGGTCATTATTTTGCTATTTGTACCTTGGGTCTGGGTATTGCAGCAGGTGAAATTGCTGGAGGAATAGAAATTATTGGAGCTGGCCAAGGATTTACAACTCCACCTTTTCCTGCAGAAATAGTTGATGCTGAAGCCAGAGGAAAATTTTTCTACTTTTTAAGTTTTGCGTTATTAATCGGAACATTTGTTTTTGTTAAATATATTTACGGTTCTAGATTTAGATTAATTTTAAATGCGATCAGAGACAACGAAGATAAAGCTGAAGCAATGGGTATTCAAACAATGAAATATAAGATTGTAGGTTGGATGGTATCAGCATTTTTCTGTGGACTAGCTGGTGGTATTATGGGTGGACTAATTGGATATATAGACTCTACAGATGTTGCATTCGATGGAAGAGAGATGGGAGTATTCATGGTTCTTATGGCAATTCTTGGAGGTAAAGGAACTTTATGGGGACCAGTAATTGGCGCAACTTTATTCCATTTTTTCAAAGAAGGTCTTTGGACATTAATATTAGGCTGGCAATATGTTGCGCTAGGAGTTTTAATTGTAGTAATCGTAGTCTATTTCCCAGAGGGTTTGATGGGTTGGTTAAGAGAAAAATATCCTGAAAGATTTGGCGAAGTTATTGACGATAAAGATCGTAAGGCACAGGTGGAACTTAAATGAGTATTTTAGAGGTCAAAAATGTTAGTAAATCTTTTGGTGGTGTACAAGCCAATGTTGATATTTCTGTTTCAGTAGAGCAGGGATCAATAGTTGGTTTAATCGGACCAAACGGTTCCGGTAAAACAACTTTATTTAACTCAATTGTTGGAACACATCCTATCGATCAAGGTTCAATTGTTTTTGATAATACAGAAGTTTCTCAAATGCCTGTTCCTGCGGTAGCTAAACTTGGTTTGCTAAGAACTTTTCAACAAACAAGAATTTATTCAAAACTTAATTGTGTAGAGAATATGCTCATAAGTCATAAAGCTAGTGACTCAGGATTTATCTTTGCAAAAGTACCTGCTGAGCTTACTGAGAAAGCAGAAAATTTACTAAACTTTGTTGGTCTTTATCAAAAAAGAAATTTAAGAGCAGGAGATCTATCATTCGGACAGCAAAAATTACTTGAATTAGCTATGGCTTTAATGAATGAGCCAAAGATGCTTTTATTAGATGAACCAACAGCTGGAATTAACCCAACTTTGATTAATGGGATAATCGATAGATTGATTAAAATAAACAAAGATTATGGAATAACTTTATTAGTAATAGAGCACAATATGAAAGTGATTATGAGTTTAGCGCAAAAAATTTTCTGTTTAGCACACGGCAAAATGTTAGCAGAGGGTTCACCTGATCAAATTAAAAATGATAAGCGTGTTGTTGACGCTTATTTGGGAGCACAGTAATGGCAAATCAATATGATGTTTTAGGTAAAGCGCCTGTTTTAGAAGATTTAAACAAATTATCTCCAAATGATGTCCACCTAACCATTAGAGGTTTAAATGCTGGTTATGGAAAAATGGAGATTCTACATAATTTTGATTTAACAGTGAGTAAGGCTCAATCATTATGTTTAATAGGACCTAATGGAGCAGGCAAATCTACAATACTTCACTCTATTTATGGTTTTACAAATATTTTTGATGGAAAAATTGAATTGGAGGGAAATGAAATAACTAAATTAACTCCAGCTCAAAAATTAAGCAAAGTAGGTATCGCTTATATCTTACAAGATAATTCGGTTTTTCCAGATATGACAGTTGAGGAAAACCTTTTAATGGGTGGCTATATTAAAGACAAACAAGACGAAGCTTATGAAGAAGCAGAAAGAATTTTTGAAAAGTATGAAAGATTAAGAAATAGAAGAAACCAACCTGCAAAAGTTTTATCTGGGGGTGAAAGAAGACTTCTAGAAATCTCTAGAGCTTTAGTAATGAAACCATCAGTATTATTAGTAGATGAGCCGTCAATTGGTTTAGAGCCAAAATATATAAGCATGGTTTTTGAAATTTTAGAAGATCTTCAAAAAGCTGAAAAGAAAACAATTATACTCGTGGAGCAAAATGCTAAAAAAGGATTAGAATTTGCTGACATTGGCTATGTATTAGTTTCGGGACAAACTGCTATCGCAGGTAAAGGTGATGATCTTTTAAAAAATCCGGATGTAGGGAGATTATTCCTTGGTGGATGATAAATTTTAAAATTTTTTTTCAAGGTTTAAAATCTCTTAAAGGTTCTAAAAGTCCAGCAATTCCTCTAGCAGCATGTTTTATAGCTTTAGGAGCGTTACTAAAAGATGCTGGTTTTAACTTACAACAAAGTGCTGCATCAAGTTTATTTACTTATGCATTGCCAGGTCAATTAGTAATGGCAGAGTCTTTATTGGTTGGCGCATCAATAATAAATATATTTATAGCAGTTTGGTTAGTGAATTTTAGACTTTATCCAATGACAGTTTCACTATTTCCTTTGCTTGAACATAAGAAACAACCAAAATGGAAATATTTTTTATCCTGTCACTTTTTTAGCCGTTACGTCTTGGTTGATTGCAAAGGACGGTTACCAAAAAATAGATAAAAAATACAGAATAGATTTTTGGATAGGTATAGGTATTGGTACCTGGACCACTGCAATATTAATGACAGTGGTAGGTTATCTTTCAGCTGATTATTTAAACAAAGACATGTTGATCGGTTTAGCAATCGTAAACCCAGTTTATTTCTTTTGCATGATGATAGGTGCCATGAAAAATTTAAGTATTACTAGTGCAGTTTTTGGAGGAACAATATTAGGTCCATTAATTTATACAGTTTCAAGTGAGTGGGCATTGTTGTTTGCAGGAGTTATTGCGGGAACTTTAGCTTTTTTAATTGGAGGAAAAAATGGCAAGTAGCCAAATAATTATATTGGCAATTATTGCAACATCTTTAGCAACGTTTATCTCTCGTTTTATGGGAGCTATTACTTCAAAAAAAGTAAGCGTTAAATCAAAAGTTTTTCAATGGTTTAATTGTGTGGCTTACGCTACGTTAGCCGCGCTGCTAGGCAGAATGATTGTCTTTCCAGCAGGAGTACTTGCTGACTCTGACCTTTTTATAAGGATTGTAGTGCTTATAATTTGTATAATTATTTTCATGATTTCTAAAAAAAACTTAGTACTCCCAACCATAGTTTCTGCTATACTTTTATCAGTTTTAAATAGTATATGAGCTTAGAAATAAAAGATCATAAAAATTCTAAAAGAGTAAAAGTTATAGTTATTAAAGAAAGTGAATTAGACAGGCTAATTTTCCCTTTTAAGAAACATACTATTACTTCCTTAGAGTATAAGCCATTCTCAAGATTTACTTTAGCCAAAAGCGTAAACGAAGTCTTTGAGGGAAAGCTAGGCGGGTCTTTAGTTGACATATTAAACGATAGAAAAACGGGTACAGTAATACTAGAACCGGAAATTAATAATAAAAAATTTGATAAAGACTTTCTCGTAAAGCTTTCGACAGGTTTTGCTTATTTAGTTGGCAATCCCAACTTTGACTCAATGAGCGGCAAATATTACGCGAGATTTTATGTAAAACACCAAGATAGCAGCGACTCCTATTTAAGAAAAGCCTACACTAATTTAGATCTTCACACAGATGGCACTTACGTAAAAGAAAAAACAGATTGGTTAATAATGACCAAAATGGAAGAACAGGGGGTTTCTGGCGGAGAGAGTGTGATTTTACATTTAGATGATTGGGAGCACTTAAATGAATTGAGCAATAATCCTATAGGGCAACAAAATTTTACTTGGGGATCACCTAAAAGTAAAAATATAGATTACAAAGTTGAACATCCTGTTTTTACAAAAGATAAGAGCGGCAAACCTATAATTTCTTACATTGATCAATTTCCAGAGCCAAAAAATATGGAGCAAGGCTTATTTTTACAAAAACTATCTGATTGCTTAGAGGAGAGTAAAAATAAGATTGAATTTCCACTACCTGTGGGATCAACAATATTTTCTAATAATTATTTTTGGTTACATGGAAGGAAACCTTTTAGAGAAAACACCAATTTGAGCAGAGAATTGCTTAGAATCAGGGGAACTTTTTTCAATTAAGACTAGTTGACTCTGATCCAGAGTTCATTTTTAATCTTAAAAATAATTAATTAATTAACAGAGGAAAATAATATGTTTAATAATTTGAAAAAATTAATTAGCTTAGTTTTCGCAACTGTTCTTTTAACTTCAATCTCTTCAACTAGTTTCGCAATCGATAAACTACACTTCATTATCGGTGGTGGCGCTGGTGGTGGTTGGGATGGAACTGCTAGAGGAACTGGTGAAGCTTTAACTAAAGCTGGTTTTTTAAAAAGTGCTTCATATGAAAATATGTCAGGCGGTGGTGGAGGAAAAGCTCTATCATATATAATTAATACTAAGCCAGAAGGCACAGTATTAGTTCAATCAACACCTTTAGTATTAAGATCAATCACTAGACACAAAGGGTATGTAAAAGGATCTGGTGTATTATCTTATAAAGATGTTAAGCCAATTGCTGGTGTAATCGGTGACTACGGTGCAATCGCAGTTGCTAAAAATTCACCATACAAAAACTTTAAAGATGTAGTGAATGCTTACAAAAAAGATCCTAAGTCAGTTAAAATGGCTGGTGGATCTGTAAGAGGAAGCATGGACCATTTAATTGGCGCACTTGCATTTCAAGAAGCAGGCGCAAATCCTAACGATGTAGTTTATGTACCTTACGATGCAGGTGGTAAAGCTTTAGCTGGTCTTCTATCAGGAGAAACTCAAATTCTTTCAACAGGTTTGGGAGAAGTTATGGGTGCTAGAGATCAGGTAAGAATTATTGGTATCACAGCTCCAAAAAGAGTAGGTGATGCTCCAGAAGTTCCAACTTTAAAAGAACAAGGATTCGATGTTCAGTTTGTTAACTGGAGAGGTTTCTTTGCTCCTAAGAGTATGCCAAGTGGAGATGTTAAGAAGATCGCTAAAATGTTAGGTGATGTTCAAAAAACTCCAGAGTGGGAAACAGTTAGAAAAAGAAATGCTTGGGTAAATATTTATAATCCAGGAAGTAAATTCGACAGTTTCTTAAAAAAACAAACTAAAGAAATGACAAAGTTAATGAAAAAACTAGGCGTTATTTAGTTTATTAACTTAAAGGAAGAGCAGTGAAAATAAATTCAGTCAAAATTATTTCGCTGCTCTTCTTTGTTTTATCAGCTTTCTATCTATATACAGCTCATCAAATACAAGTTTTTGCTTTTGATGAAGGCGCACCTTTTAATGCTAAAACTTTTCCTATTTATTTAGGTTATGCAGGAATGTTTTTCTCTGGTCTTAAAATTGTTTTACCAGACCAAAAACCTGTAGAAGTTGATGCTACTCATTTAGAGTTTAAAAAGACAATTTTATTAGTTCTTACAATTATTGTCTACGGCGCAACAATACTTAAAGTTGGCTTCTTTTTATCTACTTCACTTTTTTTAGTCTTCTCATATTATTTTTTGGGGGAGAGAAGATGGAAATATATCATAATTTTTTCTTTTCCTTTTGTAGCACTATTTATGTATTTACTTCACGGAGTATTACAAGTTTATCTTAGAGATCCATTATTAAAATTTATAGGAATAATGGGATGATAGAAGGAATTTTAATTGGATTAAAAACTGCTTTATCTTTTCAAAATCTCATGATGGTAATGATCGGATGTTTTGCTGGAACCATTATTGGAATGCTTCCTGGTTTAGGGCCAATGACAGCAATCGCCTTAATGATACCGATTACATATGGTTTTGATCCTGCAACAGGCTTAATTTTAATGGCTGGAGTTTACTATGGAGCTGTATTTGGTGGCTCAACATCTTCTATCTTAATTAATGCACCAGGTGTTCCTGGAACAGTAGCAACTTCTTTCGATGGGTACCCTATGGCTCAACAAGGCAAAGCTGGTAAAGCATTAGCTATTGCAGCCTATAGTTCTTTTGCAGGAGGAACTATCTCTGCGATTTTTTTACTTATTGCAGCACCAAGTTTATCTAAAGTGAGTTTATCATTTAGATCGCCTGATTACTTTGGTCTTATGATCTTAGGTTTGACCGCTGTTGCTGCTTTTTCTTCCAAAGGTAATTTTTTAAAAGCAATGATGATGTGTGTATTGGGATTAATGTTAGCATCAGTCGGTCAGGATACCTTGTCTGATATTCCAAGATTTACATTTAACACTATGAACTTATCTGATGGTATAAGTTTCGTTTTAGTAGTAATGGCAACATTTGCGATGAGTGAAGCTTTAACTATAATTTTCAAAGGGAATGATCCTTCAAAAGCTGCAAAGCAAATTTCCTTAACAGATTTAGGATCTATCAAAGTGAATAAAGAAGAAACAAAGCAAATGGCTGCGACTATTCCTCGGTCTTCAGTTTTAGGATTTATTATAGGTGTTTTGCCTGGCGCAGGAGCTACAATTGCATCTTTTTTAGCTTATGGAATGGAAAGAAATTTTGTAAAAAATGAGGAAAAGGAAAAGTTTGGAAAAGGAAGTGTACAAGGTTTGTCAGCACCTGAGACTGCAAATAACGCTGCGTGTTCAGGATCTTTTGTACCGTTATTAACATTAGGAATTCCAGGAAGTGGTACAACAGCTGTTATGCTTGGCGCATTGTTGGGCTTTGGTATTCAACCAGGGCCTAGATTGTATGAAACTAACCCAGAGATATTTTGGTCAGTAATAATGTCTATGTATATTGGGATGGTTGTACTTTTAATACTTAACCTTCCCCTCATACCTTATATTGCCAGAATACTTGCAGTACCGAGGACGTTTTTAATACCTATGATTTTGTTTTTCTCTGTAACTGGAATTTATTTAATGTCATTTAATAATTTTGATATTTTCTTAATGATTGGTATTGCAGTTGTTGCAACCATTTTAAGACTTTATGATTTTCCAATGCCACCTTTAATTTTAGCTTTTGTGCTTGGAGGATTAATGGAAGAAAATCTGAGAAGATCACTATTAATAAGTGACGGTTCATGGTCTTTTCTTTGGGACAGGCCATTAACTGTTTGTATAATGGTGTCGATTCTACTCATAGTAGTGTGGCAGATTTTTAGTACTTTTAAGTCGTCAAAAAAAATAGGAATGTGGTAAATATACCACTTTAAAAGTAAGCAAAATCAACGTTTTTTTACAATTTAGCAGTATTTTAAACATTGACTCAGGGTTAAATTACTTTAAACGTTTTTCTAACGTTTAATTTATAAATTAAAAGGACCTAATATGAAAAAAATAATGTTAGTAGCGCTAATTACTACGTTTACTTTTGTAGGTAAAGCATATGCAGAAATGTCATATGGTGTATCATTAGCACTTACTGAGATTAATGCATCAGGTACTGAGACAGAGGGTACAGAGCAAACTAATGCAGATGCAGATAACTCTGTAGTCGTTCCATCTTTATTTGCTGAGTATGCTATTGGTAATTTATCTATTGGTTTAGATTACGTACCATTGGCAGCGGACGTAAGTAAAAATACAAAAACAAGAAACGACGTTGAAACTTCAGTTTCAGGTACTGCAGCAGCAGTAACTACATCGAGAACTAACAAAGCTCAAGCGGAGTTAGAAAATCATACAACTTTATATGTAAACTATATGTGGAATGACATGTATTACTTAAAAGGTGGTATGGCATTTGTTACTTTAAATACTACAGAAAGTCTAGGAACTGGTTCTGTGTATGGTAACGAAGATATCTATGCTGGTGTAATTGGTATAGGAGCTAAAAGTGATAATCACAGATTTGAATTACTTTACACAGATTACGAAGATATTTCTATAACATCTTCTACAACAAGAACTGATGTATCGCCTAATAACAAAATCGAAGCGGATTTAGACACTATAGCGTTTAAATACTCTTACGCGTTTTAATCTTAGTTAAAACTTAAAAAATTAAACCCACTAAATATTTATTTAGTGGGTTTTTTTTATAACCTTACGTATTTTTTCTTTTTATCAATAGCCCAATCTTTAGGCCCATTAACTGCAATGAATATAAAACCACCAGCTAAGCCAAAATTTTTGAGCAAAGCAATTACCTGCATTTGATTATCAAAATCTAAGTGAAAAATTAAAGCTGTAGCTATTGAAAAAATTGCTAACAAAATTGAAGAGATTTTAGTTTTATAACCCACAATAATTAAGATAGGTAAAATAATTTCTAGGACAATAGTTGGCCATAATAAAAAACCTGGAACTCCATAACCTTCCATCCAAGTGACTGTTCCATCAAAACTAAATATTTTGTTATATCCTGACAGTAAAAAAACTGATGAAATAAAAATTCTCGCAATTAAATCCATTAAATTTGACATATTTGATTAAAACTTATTGCTAACTAGATGTCAAAACGAGATAGGCTAATTTAGGCTTTTTTTTCCAATATTTTCAATAAAATTGGGACAATAAATAAAATTAGCAACAATCTTATGATGTGATGAAAAGAAACAAATTCTGGGTCTAAATTAAAAAAAATTGCTATTACAGCGACTTCATAGATACCCCCAGGGCAATAAGAAAGAATTAAAGTAAACAAATTTTTATCAATAACTAGACTTGCAACAAAGGCAGCCGCAAGTCCTAATATTACTAGTAAAAATGTTGCTATAAAACTATGCCAAGCATTGTTTGCGATTTCACCAAACGTTTTGTTAGCAAATCTACATCCAACAGACGCACCTAGTATCAGCAAACAATAGTCTATAATATTTGGTGGAAGTTTGTATGTTGCTATTTCGGCTATTTGTAAAAAACCGCTAGCGAGCAAAGTACCTGACAACAAAGCAGCTGGAATTTTAAATTTATCAAAAAAAATAATTAGAATGATTGATGACATAATTAGCAACACTAAATGATATATATTTTGATCTTCTAAAATTTTTTCGGAATCCTCTAGAATTTCACCACTATAGAAACTATCAACTATAAATGGAAAAACCGTAATAATTATTATTAATCTAATTAGATGAGAAGTAGCGACTTGACTTAAGTCAGTTTTTTTTTCATCTTCTGCTAAAATCATAAGAGGACCCAAAGCTCCAGGAGCAGCTGAAAAGATTGATGTTTTTTTTTCATATTTTGAAAATACCTGTAGATATTTTGAGACAACTAAAACACTTATAATAATATAAATAAGCATTATCAAAGATGTCCATGCCCATTGATGTATCTGTGAAAATAAACTTTTATCGATATAGTTACCTATATAAAGACCTAATAGAATTAAAATTATTGATAATACTAATTTTGGCATTTTTATTTTTAAACCAAATAAAGAGGCAACTGATGTTGCTAACATTGGACCTAAAAACCAAGCTAAAGGAATATTAAAGAACTCAGCAAAAATAGCACTTGGTATCGAAATTATTATAACTAAAGCAAATTCTTTAGAAAATATTAGTTTAAAATTTTCTTTATTAAAGGGTATAGCTTGGTTATTGTCCATAATTCATGAATTTAGGTTTTTTAGGAACTGGCCACATCGCTTCTTCAGTTATTGAAGGTATTTTTAAATCAAAATTAAAAATCAAAAGAATATTTATTTCTCCTCGTAACAAAACAATAGCAAAAAAGTTGAACAAAAGATTTAAAAAAATATCTATTTCTAAAAATAATCAACAATTAATAGATAATTCAAACTGGGTGTTTTTATCGATTACCCCTAAAGTTGGACATGAAATTTTAAAGAACTTAAACTTCAAAAAAAGTAAAAAAATAATAAGTTTTATTTCAACAATTAATTTAAAAGATCTTAAAAAATATACAAAAATTAAAAATGTAACGAGAGTTATACCGTTACCATTTATTGGGATGAAAAAAGGACCAATAATAATTACTTCTTCAGACAGAAGTTTAAATTTTTTTTTCAGTCACTTGGGAAAAGTATTCCAAGTTAAAAATGAAAAGTTGTCAAACGCATTTTGGTCAACTTCATCCTTCATGGCTCCATATTATAATTTGTTACTCTCGACAAGAAACTGGTTAGTTTCAAAAGGCATTAAAGGAAAAGAAGCTGAGAAATATACTAAAGAGCTTTTTTTAGCTTTAACTGAAGACTCTATAAATAAGAAAAATTTGTCTTTAAAAAAACTTGTTGCGGACTCACAAACTCCTGGTGGTACCAATGCATTTGTATTAAAAAGACTTAAAAAAAATAAATTTTATCAAACTCAACAAAAAGCATTAAATGAAATATTCAAAAAGTTTTAAAATGGGAGGAAAATGGAAATATCTTACGAAGATTTTAAAAAAGTTGAAATAAAAGTTGGCACTGTTTTAGAGGTAAAAAAAAATGAAAAAGCCAGAAAACCTTCGTTAGTTTTAAAGGTAGATTTTGGACAAGGAGTTGGAATTAAACAGTCTTCTGCACAAATCACTCACTATTACAATTCAGAAAATCTAGTTGGTAAACAAGTTATTGGAATTTGTAATTTTCCAAAAAAAAATATTGCTGGAATTGTTTCAGAAGTTTTAATTTTAGGAGCAATTGAAAAAGACGGTAAAGTTGTATTGGTTCACCCCTCACAGAAAACAGATAACGGTTTAGATATCGCCTAAGATGTCTTCACAATTAATCTCATTAATTCTTTTTGGTATTGCTGCTTCATTTTCACCTGGACCAAATAATATAATGACTTCATACACAGCTTTTAATTTTGGCATAAAGAAAACTGTCCCTACCATGTTGGGTGTTATTATTGGGTGGACTATCTTGGTAATATTATTACAAATTGGTTCGCTAATTATTTTTCAAAAACTTGAAATCACACAGAAGGTAATAAGATTTTTTGGTTCAATCTATTTGTTATATATGGCTTATAGAATATCTTTTTCTTCATTAAAATCTGAAAAATTTAGTCCTAAACCAGTTACGTTTTTAAATACTTTTTTTTTTCAGTTTGTTAACCCAAAAAGTATAATCATTGCACTTACTGCTATTTCGATGTTTATAAATCCTAAAGAAGATTTTATAAAAGACTCAATAATTCTAACATTTATTTTTTTTTTAATGGCTATTGGAAGTCAAGCAGCATGGTGTTTAATGGGAAAATATTTGAGAAAATTTGCCACAAGTGATCGGTTTATCAAGAATTTTAATTATACAATGTCTTTTTTGCTTATCGTTTGTGTAATTTTGTTCTATGTATAGCCCATGAGATTTAATAGTAAAAATTCCTTTAAATCATTAGATAGCATTTCTTCTTCAGCCAAAGAATATAAAATTTTTAATTTAAAAAAAGCTGAAAAAAATGGCCTAGAAGGAATTTCAAAACTACCTAAGTCTCTTAAAGTTTTATTGGAAAATTTACTGAGATATGAAGATGATTTAACAGTAGACAAAAAACAGATTTTAGCAATTAAAGAATGGTTAAAAAGCAAAAGATCTAAAACTGAAATAGCCTACAGGCCAGCAAGGGTACTAATGCAAGATTACACAGGAATACCGGCAGTTGCTGATCTAGCAGCAATGAGAGATGCTGTAAAAAATAAAAACAAAGATCCAGAAAAAATAAATCCATTATCAACTGTAGACTTAGTAATAGATCATTCAGTAATGGTTGATGAATATGCCTCAGGCAAATCATTTGATAAAAATGTTGAAAGAGAATTTTCTAGAAATGGAGAACGTTACTCATTTTTAAAATGGGGTCAGAAGGCTTTCGATAATTTCAGAGTAGTACCACCAGGAACAGGAATTTGTCATCAAGTAAACTTGGAATATTTATCTAAAGTTGTTTGGTCATCTAAAAGTGGTGATGATTTATATGCTTATCCCGATACTTTAGTTGGAACAGATAGCCACACAACAATGGTAAATGGTTTATCCGTACTTGGTTGGGGCGTGGGAGGTATTGAAGCGGAAGCAGCAATGTTAGGACAACCTATTTCAATGTTAATCCCAGAGGTAGTAGGTGTAGAATTAAAAGGTAAACTTAAGGAAGGCACGACCGCAACAGATTTAGTATTAACGATTGTTGAGATGCTTAGAAAAAAGGGAGTAGTTGGAAAATTTGTAGAATTTTATGGAGAAGGACTTAAAAATTTAACTTTAGCAGATAGAGCAACTATTGCAAACATGGCTCCTGAGTATGGAGCAACTTGTGGTTTTTTTCCTGTAGATGAAGAGTCATTAAAATATTTAGAGCTTTCAGGAAGAGATGAAGCAACGATATCTTTAGTTGAAAAATATTCTAAAGAACAAGGTTTATGGGCGAGCAATGATGTGGAGTTTACCGATACAGTTTCACTTGATGTAAGCACTGTTGTTACGAGTATTTCTGGACCTAAACGACCACAAGACAAAGTTTTACTAACTGATGCTGCAAGCGCATTTGAAAAAGTTTACTATGAAAATACAAAAAGATCCAAAGTTGTAGAATGTAAAGTAACTGGAACAAATTTTAAATTAAAAGATGGAGACATTGTTATAGCTGCAATTACGTCCTGCACTAATACGTCTAATCCAAGTGTTTTAATTGGAGCTGGACTTTTAGCAAAGAAAGCTTATGAAAAAGGATTAAAAGTAAAACCGTGGGTCAAAACTTCTTTAGCACCTGGTTCTCAAGTTGTTACTGATTATTTAGAAAAAGCTGGTTTAAATAAATATTTAGATGAACTTGGTTTTAATCTTGTTGGATATGGGTGTACTACATGTATTGGAAATTCAGGTCCTTTAAATAAAAATATATCAGATGCAATTAATGAAAAAGATTTATATGCAGTGTCAGTTTTATCTGGAAATAGAAATTTTGAAGGAAGGATTAACCCTGATGTAAAAGCAAATTATTTAGCCTCACCACCTTTAGTAGTTGCTTACGCGCTAGCAGGCAGCATGAATTTTGATTTGTATAAATCTTCGTTAGGTAAAGACAAAGATGGTAAAGATATTTTCTTAAAAGATATTTGGCCAAGTAATAAAGAAATTGAAGATATAATGCTTACTTCATTAAACGCGGATATGTTTAAGAAAAGATATTCTAATGTTTCCGAAGGACCAAAAGAATGGAGAAAAATAAACACTGTTGATAGTGATATTTATAATTGGGAACAAAACTCAACGTATGTAAAAAAACCACCTTTTTTTGACAATCTTCCAGACAAGCCTGAAGGTTTTAAAGCTATAAATGATGCCAGAATACTTTTACTGTTAGGCGATACTGTAACTACAGATCATATTTCTCCAGCAGGAAGTATTAAAAAAGACAGTCCAACCGGTGATTATTTTATGAAGCACCAAATTCAACAAAAAGATTTCAATTCTTATGGGGCAAGAAGAGGAAACCATGAAGTAATGATGAGAGGAACTTTTGGAAATATTAAAATAAGAAATGAGATGGCTCCTGGGACTGAGGGTGGATTTACTACTCTTCAGCCCGATGGCAAAGTAATGAGTGTATATGAGGCTGCTATGGAATATAAAAAAAGAAATAATGATCTAGTTGTCATTGCTGGAAAAGAATATGGAACTGGATCGTCGAGAGACTGGGCTGCAAAGGGCACTAAGTTACTTGGAATAAAAGCAGTATTAGCTGAAAGCTTTGAAAGAATTCACAGATCAAATCTAGTTGGCATGGGAATTTTACCACTACAATTTAAAGAAGGCTTTAACCGTAAAAAATTAAATATCTCAGGAGCAGAACTTATTACTGTAGTTGATATTGAAAAAGGAATTAAACCCAGAGCAGAGATAGATTGTGAGATCAAATATAAAGACGGTACAATTAAGAAGATTCAAGTTTTAAGCAGAATAGATACTAAGAATGAAATAGAGTATTATAAAAATGGTGGAATTTTACAATATGTTCTACGTAACATGCTTAATTAATTAATGAGAAATCTAACGGTTAAAGTTCATTCATCTAAAGCTAATTTAAAAAAGAAAGACCAACTTGCTTGGAAAATTGCTGAAATTGCCTCTGATAAAGCCAAATTGAATAAAGATGCTATTGAGATGGTCATCAATAGAATTATTGACAATGCTTCAGTAGCCATTGCATCATTAAACAGGAAGCCTGTAATTTCGGCTAGAGAAATGGCTTTAGCTCATCCAAGGAAGAATGGAGCTAACCTTTTTGGATTGAATTCTAAAATTAAAGTTGATTGTGAATGGGCTGCGTGGGCTAACGGAACTGCAGTAAGAGAATTAGACTACCATGATACATTTTTGGCTGCAGATTATAGTCATCCTGGAGATAATATTCCTGCAATTTTATCGGTAGCCCAACAAAAAAAATGCAATGGCATGGACCTTATAAAAGGAATACTTACAGGATACGAAGTTCAAGTAAATTTAGTAAAAGGCATTTGTTTACATGAGCATAAAATAGATCATATAGCGCACTTAGGCCCGAGTGTTGCAGCTGGTATTGGAAGTTTATTAAAGCTTAATACCGAAGTCATTTATCAATCTATTCAACAAGCCTTACATATTACTGTCTCAACAAGACAATCAAGAAAAGGTGAGATATCTAGTTGGAAAGCTTTTGCTCCTGCGCATGCTGGCAAATTAGCAATTGAGTCTGTAGATAGATGTATGAGAGGAGAGGGTGCACCAAGCCCAATTTACGAAGGTGAAGATAGTGTAATTGCTTATGTTCTATCAGGACCAAACAAAAAATATACAGTTCCACTTCCTAAGATTAATGAACCAAAAAAAGCAATACTTGAAACTTATACAAAAGAACACTCTGCAGAATATCAGTCCCAAGCTTTGATTGACCTAGCAAGAAGATTAAATAAAAAGATAAGAAATTTATCTGATATTATAAACATTACAATTGAAACTAGTCATCACACTCATTATGTAATTGGCACTGGTGCAAATGATCCTCAAAAAATGGATCCATATGCAAGCAGAGAAACTTTAGATCATTCAATTATGTATATATTTGCAGTAGCTTTGGAAGATGGTAAGTGGCATCATATAAATTCTTATTTACCTTCAAGAGCTAGAAGAAAAAGCACAGTTAAACTTTGGCACAAGATTAAAACAAAAGAAAATCCTAAATGGACAAAAAAATACCATGATCAAAACCCGAATAAAAAATGCTTTGGCGGTAAAGTAATCATTAAAATGAAGGATGGTTCAAGAATTGTCGATGAAATAGATGTTGCTGATGCTCATCCAGCAGGTGCTAGGCCATTTGAAAGAAAACAATATATCGAAAAATTCAAGACTTTAACTCAAGGTATAATCTCAGAAAAAGAGTCTAAAAAATTTTTAAAAATCGTTCAAAATCTGAAAAATTTAAAATCTTCGGATCTTATGCACTTAAACATAAAAGCAAATCCTTCGAAAATTAGGAAAATAAGAAAAAAAACTTCTATTTTTTAAACTTTAAGCTAAAAAAGCCTTTATTTTACGCAGCCTCTTCCTTGTATTCATCCATGGAAGGACAAGAACAAACTAAATTTCTATCACCATAGACATTGTCTACTCTAGCCACTGGAGCCCAGTATTTGTTATTTTTTACGTACTCGGTTGGAAAAGCCGCTTCTTCTCTAGTATATTTGTGATTCCATTCATTTGATGCCAATTCTATATATGTATGAGGAGCATTTTTTAACGGGTTATCAATTTTATCAAATTTTGATGTTTCTACTAAATTTATTTCTTTTTTAATTTTTATAAGTGTATTGCAGAACTTATCTATCTCTTCTAGATTTTCACTTTCCGTAGGCTCTATCATTATCGTACCTGCAACTGGCCAAGACATTGTTGGCGCATGGTAGCCAAAATCAATCAGCCTTTTAGCCAAATCTTCTTCAGAAATTCCAGAACTAGCTTTAATAGGCCTTATATCTATGATGCATTCGTGTGCCACATTTCCATTTTTACCAGTGTATAAAACTTTATAGTCCTTAGATAATTTCTTAGAAATATAATTAGCGTTTAAAATTGATACTTGTGAAGCTTTCTTTAAACCCTCTGCGCCCATCATCTTAATGTACATCCAAGAAATTGGAAGAATACTTGAGCTTCCCCATGGAGCAGCAGAAACAGCTCCCATTCCACTTTTAGGTCCTGACTCTTTAATTATTTGATGAGATGGTAGAAAATCTGCCAAATGTTTTGCACAAGCGATTGGACCCATCCCCGGTCCACCACCACCATGCGGGATACAAAATGTTTTGTGTAAATTTATATGACATACATCTGGTCCAAATTTTCCTGGCTTTGCAATACCTACCAAAGCATTTAAATTTGCTCCATCCATATAAACTTGCCCCCCATGTTTATGAATAACATCACAAATTTCCATTATTTTTTCCTCAAAAACACCATGTGTCGAAGGGTAAGTAACCATAAGGGCAGCTAAATCTTTCGAGTATTTTTCTGCTTTGTTTTTAAGATCATCTAAATCAACATTTCCATCATTATCACAATTAACGACAACTACTTTCATTCCACACATCTGCGCACTAGCTGGGTTAGTTCCGTGAGCTGAGTTTGGAATTAAACAAACATCTCGATTGCTTTGGTTATTGTTCTTATGAAATTTACGTATTGTCATTAAACCAGCATATTCTCCTTGCGCTCCAGAGTTTGGTTGTAATGAAACAGCATCGAATCCCGTGATTTCTTTTAAATCATTTACTAAGTCATTAAAAAGAATTTTATAACCTTCCATCTGATTAGTTGGCACAAATGGATGTGGCAATGAAAATTCTTTCCAAGTCACAGGCATTAATTCTGCTGTAGCATTAAGTTTCATTGTACATGATCCTAATGCAATCATTGATCTATTTAAAGCAATATCACAGTCTTCTAATCTTTTTAAGTACCTAAGCATTTCTGTTTCAGAATGATATTTATTAAAAACTGGATGTGTTAAATATTTTGATGATCTTAAAAGATTTTTAGGAAGATTTTCTAGATCGACTTTAATATCTTGTTTTACATTTTTTGAAATTCCAAATATTTTTAACAATAAATTTACATCACTGAGTTTTTTTGCTTCATCAAAAGACACAGATATATTGTTATTATCAACTTTTCTTAAGTTTACACTTTCGGTTAACGCTGTTTTATAAATATGATCTGTTTTTTCATTTGTTTTGATTGTTACAGTATCGAAAAAATTATTAGATAAAATTTGATAGCCACCATTTTTAATTGCGTCAGCAAATATTTTTGCTAACTTAGAAGTTCTATTAGCTATTTTGAGTATTCCATTAGGTCCATGATAAATTGCAAAAGCAGCAGAGATTATCGCTAATAAAGCTTGGGCAGTACAAATATTGCTTGTAGCTTTATCTCTACGAATATGTTGCTCTCTAGTTTGCAATGATAGTCTGTAGGCTTTTTTACCATGACGATCTTTTGATACACCTATTATTCTTCCAGGCATCGATCTTTTAAATTCCTCTTTAGTAGCAAAAAATGCTGCGTGAGGCCCTCCATAGCCCATTGGTATTCCAAATCTCTGAGCACTACCAACAGCTATGTCAGCCCCAAGTTCTGCTGGAGTTTTTAACTTTGTTAATGCCAATAAATCACATACTAAAATTGCCTTACCTTTTTTTTTATGGATAAGACTAATGCTTTCACTTGGATCTACAATCTGGCCCAATGTACATGGATAAGCTAGTACACCACAAATTATATCTTCTTTTATCTCCACTAAATCTTTTTTTTCATCTCCAATAATTAGCTCTAAACCAAACGGCTCAGATCTGGTTTTAATCAAATCAATTGTTTGCGGATTACAATTATTTGAAACAAATATCTTTTTCGAACTAGTTTTATCTAACCTTTGACATAGACCCACAGCCTCCGCAGTTGCAGTAGCTTCATCTAATAAAGAAGCATTAGCAATATCCATTCCAGTAAGATCAATTATTGTTTGTTGGAAATTTAATAGCATTTCTAAACGACCTTGAGCTACTTCAGGCTGATAAGGAGTATAAGAAGTATACCAACCTGGATTTTCTAAAATATTTCTTAAAATTACGTTTGGAGTAATGGAATTATAATATCCCATACCAATAAAATTCCTAAAAATTTTATTCTTTTTAGATATAGATTTCAATTTTTTTAAAGCATCGTTTTCCGATAATGGTTCATTTATTTTAAGATTATCTTTTAATAAAATCTTATCAGGTACAGTATTTTTCATTAAGTCATCAAGCGATTGATACCCTACATACTTTAACATTGTAGATTGATCTTTTTCAGATGGACCAATGTGCCTTTTTATGAACTCTTTTGAATTATCGTCAATCATTTAATTAGGGTTCTCCGCACAAAATTTTTCATAATCAGTTTTTGACATCAGAGAGTCAAACTCTCCTTTATCTTTTATTTTTAATTTAAAGAACCAGCTAGCTCCCTCTGGATCTGCATTAACGCTACTTGGAT
>CACOEA010000013.1 GCA_902626185.1 uncultured Pelagibacteraceae bacterium | reverse complement strand
TTCATAGATACGCAGTTCAACTTTACAAATCTTTAGAAAAGGAAACAGGAAAAAATGTTGGTTTCAGTGTTGTTTCCAATATTCGATTAGCTCAAACTCAGGATCGTATGGATGAATACCATCAATATGCAGGTGTTGCTAAAACAATAGGTGTCGATGTTAAATTTTTAAAACCTGAGCAAGTTAAAGAAATTTGGCCGTTGTGTAATATTGAAGGTTTGGTTGGAGCAATTCAACACCCAGAGGATGGTTATATTCAACCCGCTGATTTAACTCAAGCTATGGCAACAGGCGCAAGAAATAAAGGTGCAGAAATTTACAGAAATACTACTGTGACTGGAATTAAACAAATAAAAGATCGTTGGGTAGTTCAAACTGATAAAGGTGATATTTCGTGTGAGCATGTTGTGTCTTGTAGTGGAAACTTTGCAAGGCAAACTGGTAGAATGGTTGGATTAGAAATTCCTGTTATGCCTGTTGAACATCAATATATTGTGACAGAGCCACATCCAGAAATTCAAAAGAGAAAGAAAGATGGCAAACCTGAAATGGGAGTTTTAAGAGATAGTGATAATTCTTGGTACATGAGAGAAGAGGCTGGTGGGCTATTGCTTGGACCTTATGAAAAAGGAGCGCCATGCTGTTATGTTGATGGTCCATCGAAAGATAGTGAATATGAATTATTTCAAGAAGATTTAGATCGATTAGCTCCTCATATTGAAGGTGCTATTAAAAGAGTGCCCGCATTTGGAGAGGTGGGTGTAAAAAAAGTTTACAACGGAGCTATAGCATACACGCCAGATGGAAATCCTATAGTTGGACCAGCTTGGGGATTAAAAAATTTTTGGATCAATGAAGGGCACAGCTTTGGTATTACTGCAGCCGGCGGTGCAGGGTGGCAGTTAGCAGAATGGATAATAGATGGTGAGCCAACTATTGATATGCTTGGCGTTGAGCCTCGAAGATATGGAGCTTATGTAACAAAATCATATCTAAAAGAAAAAAATGAGGAAGCTTATGCAAACGTTTTTACTGTTCATTACCCCGATGAAGAAAGAGCAGCTGGAAGACCTTTAAGACAAGCTCCTTGTTATGAGAGATTAAAAAAATTAGGAGCAGTTTTTGGTGCAAAATTTGGATGGGAAAGAGCAAATTTCTTTGCTGAAAAAGGTGAGAAACAAGAGGATGATTGGTCTTTTAGAAGATCTAAATGGTTTAAAAATGTTGAAAAAGAATGCAAAAACGTAAAAGAAAATGTTGGATTATTAGATATGACGGCCTTTGGAAAATGTAGAATTAAAGGTCCAGGTGCTGAAGAGTTTTTAGATAAACTAGTAGCAAATAAATTACCCAAAAAAATTGGAAGAATAAATCTATGTCATGCATTAAATACTAAAGGTGGGGTTCATTCCGAGTTTACTATTATGAGGGAAGCAGAAGATAGTTTTTATTTAGTTTCTGCAGGAGCATTCCAAAGACTTGATCATGATTGGATACATAAATGGATGCCGAAAGATGGTTCTGTTCAGTATGAAAACTTAACAAATAGCATGGGTGTTTTGGTCATTTCAGGGCCAAAAGCTAGACAGTTAATGCAAAAGGTTTCTAGATCAGATTTTTCAAATGAGAGATTTAAATGGTTAAGTGCTCAAAATATAAATATAGGTTTAGCTCCATGTAGCGCAATGAGAGTTAATTTCGTTGGTGAATTAGGTTGGGAATTACATCATCCGATCGAATATCAAAATCATATATTTGATAAATTAATGGAAGCAGGTAAAGAATTTGGATTGAAGCCTTACGGAATTAGAGCAATGAATAGCTTAAGGGTAGAAAAGTCATATAAATTAGTTGGGACTGAGTTATCTATTGAATATTCACCTTATGAGTCAGGTCTAGACAGATTTGTTCATCCAAATAAAGGAGATTTTATTGGACGTGCGGCATTAGATAAATGGAGAGCAAAAGGTTTTTCAAATAAATTAGTAACCATGGAAATCCATGGTGTTACAGACGCAGATGTCTTAGGTAATAACCCTATTTATGATAATGGATCAGTTGTAGGTAGAGCTACAAGTGGAGATTTTGGTTTTAGGTTAAATAAATCGATAGCTTTAGGTATGGTTAAACCTGAGCTAGCGAAAGTAGGTCAGAAATTAAAGATAGATATCCTTGGAAAAATGCATGAAGCTTCTATTGTTGAGGAGTCTCCTTACGATGCTGAAAACAAATTGCTAAGAGCTTAAATGAAAATCCTTGTAGCAGTAAAAAGAGTTGTTGATTATAATGTTCAGATTAGAGTTAAGGAAGACGGGTCTGGAGTACACACAGAAAATGTTAAAATGTCTACAAATCCTCCTGATGATAATGCTGTAGAAGAATCTGTTAAGCTGAAAGAAGCGGGTAAAGTTAAAGAAGTCATTGCAATTTCAATAGGTGAAGATAAGGCTCAAGAAACCATTAGAAAAGCATTAGCAGTAGGAGCTGATAAAGGAATACATGTTAAAGTTGATAATTATGTTGAACCTTTAGGTATTGCTAAAATTTTGAAAAAAATTGTAGAAAAGGAAAAACCTGATATGGTTTTTTTAGGTAAACAAGCAATTGATGATGATTGCAATCAAACTGGCCAGATGTTAGCGGCGATGCTTAACTGGCCTCAAGCAACCTTTACTTCTAAAGTAAATCTTAAGGATAAATCTGTAGAAATTGTAAGAGAAATTGATGAGGGGCTTGAAACAGTTGAAGTCAATTTACCAGCTGTTGTAACTTGTGATTTAAGATTAAACCAGCCAAGATTTGCCTCACTGCCAAATATAATGAAAGCAAAGAAAAAACCTATGGAGCAATTAGATGCTAAAGAAATGGGAGTTGATCTTACAAATAGAATTCAACAGTTAAAAGTGGAGGAGCCGCCAAAAAGAAAAGCAGGTATTAAAGTTGGAAGTGTGGCAGAATTGGTAAGTAAATTAAAAAACGAGGCCAAAGTAATCTAATGTCGGTATTATTAGTAGCAGAACACAACAATTCAAAACTAAAACCATTTACATTAAATGCAATTACTGCTGCATCTAAAATAGATACAGAAGTCCATGTTTTGGTAGCCGGCACTAATTGTGAAATTATTTCAAAAGAATTGGCAAATGTGCCTTTGGTAAAGAAAGTTTTGGTTTGTGACTCTCCTAATTACCAGAATTATCTCCCTGAAAATCTTGCTCCCTTAGTAACAAAAGTTTCAGAAAAATATGATCATATTCTAGCTTCGGCTAACACTTTTGGAAAAAACTTTATGCCAAGAGTAGCAGCTAATCTAGATGTGTCTCAAATAAGTGATATCATTAAAATAAATAGCCCGGATACATTTGTAAGGCCGATTTATGCAGGTAATGCATTTGCAACAGTAAAAAGTAATGACAAAAAAAAATGCATAACAATTAGACCTACTTCTTTTGATCCTGCTGAAAGATCTGGTGGTTCCGCAAGTGTGGAAAAAGTAGACCCAGTAGATATTCCAAACACATCTAAATTTATAAAGAGAGAAGAAACTAAATCAGAAAGACCGCAGCTAGGAACAGCAAGAGTTGTTGTTTCGGGAGGAAGAGGCTTAGCTAGTGGAGAAAATTTTAAATTAATCAATGATATCGCTGATAAGCTTAATGCTGCAGTTGGCGCATCTCGTGCTGCTGTTGATGCAGGTTACATAAGTAACGACCACCAAGTGGGACAAACCGGAAAAGTTGTTGTACCAGATTTATATATTGCAGTTGGAATCTCCGGTGCAATTCAACACTTGGCTGGCATGAAAGAGAGTAAAATAATTGTCGCAATTAATAAAGATGGTGAAGCGCCTATTTTTAGTGTTGCAGATTATGGTTTAGAAGCAGATTTATTTACTGCTCTTCCAGAATTTTTAGCTGAGCTGAACAAACTGAATACTATCCAAAAATAATTAGTTTGATATAGTAATTCTATGGCTAGAGAAGCAATGGAATATGATGTAGTTATTGTTGGTGCAGGTCCAGCTGGTTTAACTACAGCTATCAAACTAAAAAAACTCGATCCAAATTTAAATGTTTGTATACTTGAAAAAGGATCAGAAGTTGGTGCTCATATTTTGAGTGGTAATGTATTTGAGACTAAAGCTCTTGATGAATTAATTCCTAATTGGAAAAATGAAGGAGCTCCAGTAAAAACAAAAGTTTCAAAAGAGAAATTTTTGTTTTTAGGAAAAAACTCCTCTTTAAGTTGGCCTACTTGGCTTTTACCTTCAGTGCAAAAAAATCATAAAAATTATATCATTAGCCTAGCTAACCTATGTCGTTGGTTGGGAGAACAAGCAGAAAAGCTAGGAGTTGAAATATTTCCGGGTTTTCCTGCTAGTGAGGTTCTTTATAATGATGATGGATCAGTAAAAGGTGTAGCTACTTTAGACATGGGCTTAGACAAAAATGGTAATAAAAAAGATACATACCAAGAAGGAATGGAGTTACATGCTAAAGTGACTGTATTTTCTGAAGGATGCAGAGGTCATTTGGGTAAGCAATTAATTAAAAAATTTAATTTAGACGAAGGAAAAAATCCACAGCAATATGGTATTGGACTAAAAGAAATTTGGGAAGTCAGTGAACAACAGCATCAAGAGGGTTTAGTTATGCATACAGCTGGTTGGCCACTTGATAGCAAAACTTATGGCGGAAGCTTCATTTATCATGCTGAAAATAGACAAGTATATCTAGGGTATGTAATTGGTTTAGATTATCAAAATCCTTATCTATCTCCCTTTGATGAGTTTCAAAGATTTAAAACTCATCCCTCTATCAGAAAAATGTTTGAAGGTGGTAAAAGAATTTCTTTTGGCGCTAGAGCCTTAATTGAAGGTGGAATTCAAAGTTTACCTAAAATGTTTATGCCTGGTGCATTATTAATCGGATGTGATGCTGGAACTTTAAATATGCCAAAAATAAAAGGTTCGCATACTGCAATGAAAAGTGGAATAGTTGCAGCTGAAGCGATCATAGAAAATATCAAAAATAAAGCTGATCTTTCTATTTACGAAAAAAAATTTAAAGATAGTTGGGCTTTTAAAGAATTATATGCTGCTAGAAACGTTAAACCAAGTTTTAGTTGGGGACTGATATTAGGTATTATTTTTACTGGTATTGATCAAATTTTATTCAGAGGAAAATTACCGTTTACATTAAAGCATAAACATGCTGATCATGAAGCTCTAAAACCAGCTAATCAGATGACTAAAATTGAATATCCTAAACCAGACGGCAAGCTGACATTTGATAAAACTAGTTCCGTCTACTTAACAGGAACTAACCACGCTGAAAATCAACCTGTTCATTTAAGGTTGAAAGATCCTAATTTGCCGATAAGTTACACTTTAAAGGAGTATGACGAACCAGCTCAAAGATATTGCCCTGTAGGGGTATATGAAATTCAAAAAGAAAAATTCGTCATAAACTCCCAAAACTGTATCCACTGTAAGACGTGTGATATAAAGGAACCATCTCAGAATATTACTTGGGTTTGTCCTGAAGGTGGAGGCGGCCCTAAATACGGTAATATGTAAAAAGACTATTGCTTTTGTTTCAAAGAAAGCATAATGGCTTTTCAACATGTATAAAATTATAAAAAATTCTTGGGCTCTGTTTACGGGTTTTGGAATGATAATAATCTCTCACGGCTTTCAAGGAAATCTTTTAGGAATTAGAGCTGTTCTGGAAGAATTTAATTACATTGCTACAGGTACAATGATGTCGGGATATTTCATAGGTTATTTCATTGGAGCTAATATGGTGCCGAATTTAGTAAGTAAGGTTGGTCATATTAGAGTTTTTGCAGCATTTGCATCTATAGCATCATTGAGTGCCTTAGTTCACGCAGTTTTTGTGGATCCATTTATATGGACAGTTTCAAGATTTTTAACTGGGTTTAGTATGATTGGTATATTCATAATTGTTGAAAGTTGGCTTAACGATAGAGCAACAAATAAAACTCGAGGAAAAGTTTTATCATTATACATGCTAGTTACATATATAGGTATGAGTATGGGAAATCTGTTGCTTAATGTAAGCTCTCCTAAGAATTATGAGCCTTTTATTATGATTTCTTTGCTATTTTCAATAGCACTTGTTCCAATACTTTTAACAAAGCGTAAGCCTCCAACTTTTAAGAAAACAAGTTCTATCAAAATAAAGGAATTATTTAAGATTTCTCCTTTTGGTAGTTTTTCTACTTTTTGCTCAGGTTTTATTTTCTCAGCAATGTTAACAATGTTATCTGTTTATGCAGTTACTATGAATTTAAGCGTATTTGAAGTTTCGGTTTTACTTGTGGGTGTAACATTAGCTGGGGCTTTGTTTCAATGGCCTATAGGTTCTCTTTCCGATAACTACGATAGAAGATTAATTATAATTGCTTGTTGTTTATTTGCATCAGTCTTTACAGTTTTATCAATTTTTTATTCAGGCTTATCTTTCAATAATTTGTTAGATGAAGAAATGTTAAGGTTTAATTATTTTGCTGTTGGAACTGGAATGGATAAAACTAAACTTTTTGTTTTTATAATTTTATTAGCAGGTATGATACTACCTTTGTTTTCTTTAAATCTTGCTTTAGTTAATGACTATATACCTAAAGAAAAATTTGTTGCTGCTGGTGGAGGATTAAATATAATTTTTGGTTTAGGTGCTATTGGAGGTCCAATTATATGCTCCGTTTTAATGAGTTTGTTTGGACCCAATGGTTTTTTTTATTCATCTACTTTTTTTTCTATTAGTTATGAGCATATTTGGAATATTTAGAATGACTAGAAGAAAATATGAGGATAACCCAGAATCAACTTTTACTCCTCTACCAAAAGATATTACTCCCCTAGGTATCGAACTAGACCCAGATACAGGAGTTGATTTATCTAATACTTCAAATGATAAAAAATAGTTCAGCCATATTAATTGTTTTAATCGCAGGACTATTCTGGTCTTTCGGCCCATTAGTCGTAAGATATATTGATAATGCTCATTTAATTCCCTGGCAATACCTTTTTTTTAGAGGTTCGGTAATTTTTTTAGTCTTAAATATTTATTTATTTTTAGCTGAAGGTCTTAAATTTACAAAAAACTATAATAAGATAGGTTTGTCTGGACTAATTGGCGGCGTAAGTCTTGGAATTGCTAATATATCTTTTATTCTCTCTATCACAACTACTACTGCAGCAGTAACTATGATGATGCTAGCTACTCAACCATTCGTAGCTGCAATTTTAGCATACGTTTTTTTAAAAGAAAAAATTTCAAAGACAACATTAATAGCAATAATTGTAGCTGCTGGAGGAATCATATTTATGTCTTTAGATAGTAAAGGGGAAGGTTCTTTATTTGGTTTAATTAATGGTCTCTTATCTTCTCTAGGTTTTGCAGGATTTACTGTTTCACTTAGGTGGAGAAAAAAAACTCCAAAGTTTACTACGGTAGCTATAGCCGGTATTTTCTGCGCAGCTGTAGCGATTTTAGTTCTTCTGTTTAATGACAATAACATTTTAATTTCAGTTAAAAATTCATCTTTATCTGCTTTACATGGATTTTTAGTTTGTTCTGGGCTTATATTATTTTCTATGAAATCAAAAGATTTACCAGCTACTGATTTAACTCTTCTTTCGCTGACGGAGGTATTAGGTGGAATTTTCTGGGTTTGGTTGCCAATATTTGGAATTAATGAAGTTCCAACTGTAAATACTTTAATTGGTGGAGGAATTATTACATCTGCAATAGTCTTTTATGCCTTTAATGCTAAACGACCTTTATCATCAAGATATGTGTGGGTAAAAAAATAATAAACTACAAGTTAATTAAATCCATCAATCTTTCTTTAAAATAATCTTCGTATGATTTGTTACAAGTTATAATGTATTTCTCATTTAATTTGTATATATAGCAATCTATTCTGGCGATTAAAGTTTGCGCCATTGAAAAATTAGGAAACTTTTTTTCACGAAAATCAAACTGAGTTAGTTTGTTTAAGAATTCATTTTTATTTTTACCTGATACTTCAAAGTATACTTGTCCATATGAATAATCAGAAGCAAGAATTTTATCATTTGAATTTAAGTTTGAAATAATCTTTAAAATTTTTTTATAATCCTGCTCAAATAAATAAACTAAAGTCCACTGATCAAATGAATTTTTTGCAAAAATAAATTTATCATTAGTCTTTACTTCAAGATTTTTAGACGGAGGTTGTAAAGTTATCTCTTTATTTATAACTTGATTAAATTGTTCTCTTCCATCACCTCTAATCAAAATTTGTTGAAAATTTTTTTGAGTGATATCTACTCCATGAGTTGAGATTAATTTAGTCATGATATTAACCTCTTATTTTCTGGGTCGATAAAAACGGGGTTAACTATTTTTACAGGAATATTTTTTTGTTCCTTTTGGTGTTGAAACAAATAGTTTTTTACCCATTAATTTATTACCACTTTTAATCATAGCCATAGCAATACAATGATTTAAATTTGGGCTGTGATAACTGGAAGAAATATGTCCTAAATACTCAACCGGAGTTTTAATTTTACTTGGCAAATTTTTACATTCAACAACATGTTGCCCTTCTTCAATAAAATGAGATTTGTCTAAAGGAACAACTCCAACCAGTTGTTTTCTATCTTCTCTTGCCGTGTCACTTCTAGCTAAAGATCTTTTGCCAATAAAATCTTTTTTCTTTTTACCTATCATCCAATTAAAATTTATATCTATTGGAGTTACTGTTCCATCAGTTTCCTGTCCAATTACAACATAGCCTTTTTCAGCTCTTAACAAATGCATAGTTTCTGTTCCATATGGAACTAAATCAAAATCTTTTCCATGCTTAAATAAAAGTTCCCAAAGCTCTATAGCATATTGAGGGCTAATGTATATTTCATAACCTAATTCCCCGGTAAAACTTGCTCTCATTATTCTTGCTTGAGTGTTCTTATAATTAAAAGTTTTGAATGTCATGAATGGAAAATTCTCATTACTAAAGTCGATATCAGTAAATACTTTGCTAATAATTTCTCTTGTTTTAGGACCACTTATATTAAAAGTAGTAAATTGTTCAGTAATTGAATTTATATAAACTTGTAAATGTGGCCATTCGGTTTGAAGAAATTCTTCCATATGGGCAAGAACTTTTGGAGCTCCGCTTGAAGTAGTGGTGGCGATAAAGTGTTTGTCATTGATTTTACAAATTATCCCATCATCCATAATCATTCCATCTTCCCCTAACATCAGCGCATACCTTGATGTCATTGGCTTCATTTTTGTAAACGCGTTTGTGTACATTAAATTCATAAATTCTAAAGCATCTTTTCCTTTAATTTCTATTTTTCCAAGAGTGCTGCCATCTAAAATTCCTGCTGAGCGCCTAGTTTGTTTTGACTCTCTTTGAACTGCTTCATACATAGTTTCTTTCTCATGTTTTTTGAAATACCAAGGTCGTTTCCATTGCCCTACATCTTCAAAAACTGCATTATTTTTTATATGCCAATTGTGAATTGGTGTTTTTCTCTCTGGATCATAATATTCATAAGTGCTTCTTCCGGCTATAGCTGCAAAGCTCAAAGGAGCATAAGGCGGTCTATAAGTAGTAGTCCCAACTTCTGAAATTTTTTTATTTAAAATTTTCGATACAATTCCTAACGAGTTAATGCTGCTTATTTTTCCTTGATCTGTTCCCATGCTATTAGTTGTATATCTTTTAAGATGTTCTATTCGATCATATCCCTCATTAATCGCTTGTTTTAAATCTTTTGTTGTTACATCGTTATGTAGATCTATAAAAGATTTAGCCCATTTAGAAATCTTATTAGTTTTTGTCTCCCATAATTCTTCAATTGAAAAATCATCTCTTATATTTGTTTCTATTTTTAAATTGAGATCTTTAACTTTTAAAAACGATAATTTTTTATTTATTTCTTCACAAAGATTTTTAAATTCATAGTTTCCACTTACTGAACCTAGTGTAATTGTATTTTGAAAAGCAGTATCAGGCTTAAACGAAATAATCTTTTCATCCCACTTAACTAAACCTTTAGATTGTGTAAACAAATGAATATCTGGATTTAATCCACCTGAGGGACATAACATTGAAGAATTGATAGATAATATTTCGTTAGTGCTGTTTCTTATAAAAACTTTTTCTACTTTTTTATTACCCTCACACCCCTCAACTTCAGACTCAGGGTAAAACGGGATATCATTTTTTATAAGATACTCTTTTGTTTCATCTTCTATGTCTTCTTTCTTTCTTGAATCAATGTATGCACAAGGCTTACAATTTAAGTTTATTAATGATTTGACCAAACTTATTGTGGACGAATTATTAGTAAAAATTGCAGGTTTCTCATCTGGTACAACTCCATATCTTTCAATATATTTTTCAAATGAAGACGCTAGCATAACTCCAGGCAAATCATTATTTCTAAAAGAAATAAATCTTTCTATATGACCATTTGCTAAAATAGTATGGGTTGTTCTAATTTTGTGTAATACCAGTTCAGATTTATTGATATTTATTTTTTTACCTGCAAATTTATCCTCTAAGGCTATTAAATGATTGGTAAAATTATAAGTGGTGACAAGAGTATTTTTTAAAATTTTTATATTGTTTGATTTTAAAATTAATTCTTCGGTTTCCTTAACCCATTCAAAAGTATTTTTACCATCAATTTTTTTCACTTTATTAGAGTTTTTTAAAATTCCTCCTAAAAAACTATCTTGTTCAACAAGAAGGACTTGATTATCCGTATCAACTAATTTTCTCGCAGCCATCAGGCCGCTCAGTCCACCCCCTACTATCAAAATATCGATATTATGATTTTGGTGGATGCTTTTTGATCTAAAATTTTTTGGCGGCTTTCCTAATCCGGCTGTTCGCCTAATTAACGGCTCGTAGATTTTTTTCCAAAATCCTTTCGGTCCCATAAAAGTTTTATAATAAAATCCTGCAGAGAATATAGGTGATAGTAAGTTATTTATAGACCCGATATCGAAAGATAATGAAGGCCATCTATTTTGACTACATATATTAATTCCATCATATGCTCTCTTAATTGTAGCTCTTGTATTAGGTTCATTGTGCTCATTTAAAATTTGAACTAAAGCATTTGGCTCCTCGATACCACAAGTGTAAATTCCTCTTGGTCGATGATATTTAAAGCTTCTTCCAATTAATTTGATATTATTTCTTATTAACGCTGATGCAACAGTATCTCCCTCAAAAGCACTATATGATTTGCCGTCAAAAACTATTTTTATCTCTTCTTTTCTTATGTATTTACAATTATGATTATTAATTGATGGCATATACTATTTTTTTACTGCAAAATTTCCAGATCCTACTGTCGGTTCACCCGATGGAGACTTAAGAGTGCTTTTAAACTCATTTAAATCTGGCCTACTATCAGTTAACTTATAAATTTTTAAAATAGTATCAGTCGATGTATCTCTTACAACATTGAACCATTTTCTACATCCGTGAGAGTGTACCCATCTCTCGTAGAATATTCCTTTTGGATTTGCTCTGTAGAAAACATATTGACCCCATTCCTTATCACTAAGAGTCTCAGGGTTTTTTTGGTCTTATAACATGAGCTTCTCCTCCATTTGTAAACTCTGATTGCTCACGTTCTCCACAATATGGGCATTTTATTAAAATCATAACTAATGAGCTACGGCTGCCGCTCCGTGTTCATCAATTAGTCTTCCATCAGAAAATCTTTCTAGATTAAAAGCAGCATTAATTTTATGAGGTTCGTCCTTTGCAATTGTGTGTGCAAAAACATTTGCACTTCCTGGGGTAGCTTTGAATCCACCAGTTCCCCATCCACAATTAAAATATAATCCTTTAACATCACACTTGCTGATAATTGGGCTTGCGTCAGGGCAAATATCAACTATCCCTCCCCATTGACGTAACATTTTCATTTTTCCAAATATAGGATAAAGTTCAACTATTGCCCTTACAGTTTCCTCAATGACATCGTAACCACCTCTTTGTGTAAAAGAGTTATAACCATCAGTTCCAGCTCCAATAACTAATTCACCTTTATCAGATTGACTAACATAAGCATGAACTGCATTTGACATAACAACAGTATTTATAACTGGTTTGATTGGCTCAGAAACTAAAGCTTGCAACGGTCTACTTTGAAGAGGCAATCTAACTCCCGCAGTTTGAGCTAACACACTTGTATGACCAGATGCAACAACTGCTACTTTGCTAGCTTTGATAAAACCTTTTGAAGTATTAACTCCTTCAACTTTATAATTGTCTGTCTTAATATCTTTAACTTCACAATTTTGTATAATATCTACTCCCATTTCGTTAGATCTTAATGCGTAACCCCAAGCAACCGCATCATGTCTTGCCACACCTCCTCTTGGTTGAAAAGCAGCACCTAAAACTGGATATCTTAAATTTTCTGTGTTCATGATCGGAACTAATTCTTTTATCTGTTTTGTATCTAACCACTGAGTATCTAAGCCGTTCAATCTATTAGCGCTTATTCTTCTTTTCATTTCCTTTATGTCGTGTTCGTTGTGAGCAAGATTCATCACACCTCTCTGACTGAACATCATGTTAAAATTCAATTCTTCAGATAAATTTTCCCACAACTTTACAGAATGGTCATAAAGATGTGCGCTTTCGTTCCAAAGGTAGTTAGATCTAATGATTGTTGTATTTCTTCCTGTATTGCCTCCGCCTAACCAACCTTTTTCTATTACAGCAATATTTTTCATTCCATGCTCTTTAGCCAAATAATAAGCAGTGCCCAATCCATGGCCACCGCCTCCAACAATTACTACATCATAACCTTTTTTGGGTTCAGGGCTTTCCCACATCTTCTCCCAATTCTCATTGTTTGAGAATGCATTTTTGATTAAGCTTAAAATTGAGTATTTTTTTTTCACAGCTCAAATTAGCAAAAAAGCAGAAAATAACAAAAGAATTCCAACGCAATAAAGTATCAGGAATTATGCCCATAAACCTTGAAATTCAACATTTTTATACAACTTGACAATTTATAGTAAAGGTCCATAATCATCGTATAGCGCTGATTTAAATCAAATTGCTGAGCGCTTAAAAAATCCAGCTAAAGCGATCAGTCTCCAGACCACCGCTTTAGCCGGTGGTTTTTTTTTGTATTATTCAAAATTAAACCGGGCATTTGAACTGTATTGTACGCCTGACATAACGTCGAAGTACTAAAAAGGAGGAAAAAAATGACTAAATTTAAACACCCAGAAACCATTGGTTTACACGGTGGAGAATATAGAAGTGACCCGGCAACAACTGCAGTTGCAGTGCCTATTTATCAAACTACTTCTTACCAATTTAAGAATGCTGAAACTGCAGCAAACTTGTTTGGTCTTAAAGAGTTTGGAAATATCTACACAAGGATCATGAATCCAACTGTGGACGTTTTAGAAAAAAGGGTTGCAGCATTAGAAGGTGGATTAGCAGCTGTAGCTGTTGGTTCAGGGCAAGCAGCATCAGCTATGTGCATTCAAAATTTAGCACAATCTGGTGACAATATTGTAGCATCGACAGACCTTTATGGTGGAACAGTCAACTTATTTAAAAATACTTTAAGACAACAAGGTATTGAAGTAAGATTTGCAGATCCTGCAGATCCGAAGAACTTTGAAAAATTGACTGATGACAAAACAAGAGCTTATTACGGCGAGTCCTGTCCTAATCCATATTTAAGGGTTTTTCCAATTAAAGAAGTTGCCGATATCGGTAGGAAGAAAGGTATACCTTTAATAATCGATAATACTGCTTCACCTGTAATTTGTAAGCCTTTAGCTCATGGAGCTGCAATTGTTATGCACTCATTAACTAAATACATTGGTGGCCATGGAACTTCAATTGGAGGAATAATTGTAGACGGAGGTAGTTTTGATTGGACAAAAGATAGAAAAAGACAACCACTTCTTAATGAACCTGATCAAAGTTATAATGGAGCTATTTGGGCTGACGCAGTACCACAATTAACAGGAGCAAACATTCCCTTTGTGGTAAGAGCAAGAGTTGTTTTGCTAAGAGACTTGGGTGCACCGTTAAGTCCATTTAACGCTTTCCAAATTATTCAAGGTTTAGAAACTGTTGCTCTAAGGATGAAACAGCACTGTAGTAACGCTGAAAAAGTTGTCTCTTTTTTAGAAACTCAAAAGAAAGTAAAAAACGTAATATATCCTACAAATCATCAAGGAGAGATAAAGGAAAGAGCAAAAAAATATATGCAAGGTGGTTATGGTTCTTTAGTTGGAATGGATGTTGGCACTAGAGAGGCTGGAGCAAAATTTATTGATAACTTAAAGATGCTTTATCATGTTGCAAATATTGGTGACGCAAGAAGTTTAGCAATACACCCTGCTACAACAACTCACAGTCAACTAAATGATAAAGAATTATTAGCTGCAGGAGTAACGCCTGGATATGTAAGACTATCCATAGGTATAGAACATCCTGATGATATTATTGCTGATATTAAACAAGCATTAGCCGCTTAAAAAATTAATTTATGGCCTCAATTTATTAAATTGGGGCCATGGCTGTCCCTTTTTTATTATTTTTGACTGAAGATCTATCGCGAGTTTTCTTGGAGATTTATTTTTTTGATTAAAACTACTTATCAAATTATTTTCTTTATTTAAAATTATTTTTTGAATTTTATTAGTTTTAGAGAATTTTTTAGCAATCTTTATTGCTTTTTCTTTTACTGCATTATTAGTTGAAGATATTTGTTTTTTTGCAATTGTACAAAATTCAGATCTTGTGCTTTCTATAAAAGAAAGGCATGTCTCTTTTTTTCTCTCTGGATTTTTTTCTTCAGCGTATGTAAGTACGTGGCCTAAAGGAGTTTTTCCTGTTTTATTTTTAACTCCGTAGCTTATAGCTGAATTTAAAGAAGATTGAACAATTTTTCCACTAGACGCACCACCAACAGAGCTGCCAAGTAAGGCAATGGACTCTGCACATCCATTTAATAAAAATAGGGCTGTTAATAAGAAAAATACTTTTTTCATAATTTATTGGTTTGCTTTAATTGATTTCGTATATCTGCTTCATCTTCAAATAAAAGTTAATTATTAATGCCATAAATTTTTATCAACACAACTTATGGTGGTTAATATCTAAGTTTTTCTACTTCAGGTTCTATTGGAAATGATTAATCTAAATATTTTATTTTAGATCTTGTCAGAATTAATTGTTTTTTTACAATTGAACATATTTCAGAATTAGTTTGTTCAAGGAAAGATACACATGGCTCTTTTTTTTTCTCAGGATTTACTTTTTCAGCATAAGCTTTAACATGCTCCAATGGAGCTTTGCCTGTTTGTTTTTTTACTCCATAACTTATGGCTGAATTTAAAGAGGATTGAACAATTTTTCCATTAGACGCTCCGCCAATTGAGCTGCCAAGTAATGCTACGGACTCAGCACAACCACTGAGTAGCAACATTGCTGTTAATAAGACAAAAATTTTCCTCATACTTCCTTCTAAATAAATCTTAAGTTATTGAATTTATATTTACATAAATACAATAACCCCGTTCATTATGAGTATATCAAATACAACCTATAATGGAAGAGTCTATGTTACGTAATTAACCTTAACGGCTGATTTTCGAGACATCCCTCGAGATTTTCGATCATTTGACTATAAAACTTTGAATAATTTTCTGCTGTCACATATCCAATATGGGGCAAGATTAAAGCATTAGGAATAAATCTTAATCGATGATCTTGCGGCAAAGGCTCTTTTTCAAAAACATCTAATCCAGCTCCGGCTATTGTTTCATCTTTGAGAGCTTGAACTAAATCATTTTCATTTACAATCGATCCCCGGGATGTATTTATTAAGATTGAAGACTTTTTCATCATCTTAAATTCTTTATTTGTAATTAAGTTTTTATATTTATCGTTGAGAACGACATGTATAGAAACAATGTCAGAAGTCTTAAGTAAATCTTCTTTGGTCATTGGCAAAACTCCAATTTTATTTGCACAGGTTAAGTCTAAATTTTCAGACCAAGCACAGACTTCCATCCCAAATGCTTTAGCTACTTTTGCAACCTGTGTTCCTATTTTACCAAGACCAATTAATCCTAACATTTTTCCTTTTAGCTCAAATCCTATTGTCGTTTGCCAATAACCTTGAAACATATTCTCTGTTTCTTGTTTAATATTTCTTAATAATCCCAATATAAGTAACCATGTAATTTCGGCTGCAGGATTAGGATTAATATCAGTGCCGCAAACAATAATTCCTTTTTCTTTTGTAGCTTGCAGATCAATTGCGTTATTTCTCATACCAGAGGTCATAATATACTTTAAGTTTGGTAGTGAAGTAATCAAAGATTTAGTAATTGGTGTTCTCTCTCTCATTATAAAAAGAGCTTCAAACTCTTCTAATGATGATATTGCTTCGCTTTCGTCTAAAAAAGGTTCATTAAAAATTTTAAAATTATATTTACCTTTAAATTTTTGTGTTTCAATTATTTGTAAAAAAGCCCCCTGATAATCATCTAAAACTGCTACCTTAATCATTTAACTTCCTGTTAGATAAATAAATACCACTTAATATAAAGATTGCTCCAACTAAATGATATAATTCAAATTTTTCACTAAAAATAATAATTGCCATAACTGCACTGAATAAAGGCATCAATTGAACAAACATGGTAGATCTATTTGGGCCAATTATCTGAACACCTTTTTGCCAGCAGTAATAAGCGGCTAACGCAGGAAACATAACTACATAAAAAAGAATTAAAAAAAATGCTTTATTGAAATTTAATTCTAAACCAATAGATTTTTCATAAAAAAATTGTGGTATTAAAAAGAGTAGTCCAGCAGTAACCATTAGCTGTATTAAAGTAAACTGTGAAAATTCAAATTTATGTTTCTTAAGTAAAGTTGTATAAAGAGACCAAGTAATTACACAAACTAGCATCCACAAATCGCCTTTATTAAAACTTAAAGAAATAATTTTTTGAATATCGCCGTTAGAAATTATTGATCCGATTCCTACAATTGACAACAGCAATCCCAATATTTGAAAAATATTTGTTTTTTCAATTTTCATTAAAGAAGAAAGAACAATTGTAGCTGCTGGAATAGCAGCAAGCATTAAAACTGCATTAATTACTTGCGTGTAGTTAAGAGCATAATAAACAACGGAATTGAATGTGCTTATTGTAATTACTCCCATAAAGCTAATAACAAGCCAATTCTTTTTTATATAAGGTAAATTGTTGTAAATTTCTTTATAAGTAAAAGGTATTAATATAAACCAAACTGAAATCCACCTTAAAACATTTAGAGTTAATGGAGGAATTTGAAAAAGTGTTGCAAATTTTCCAACAATAAAATTGCCAGACCAAAACAATGCTGCTAGCACTAAAAACAAATAAGCTAAATAATTTTTTGACAAAAAACTCCTAATTGAATCTTTTTGAGCTGTAGGGAGATAAATCTAAATTTGTCTTCTCTTCTGCAACTATACCTGAAACAATTTTGCCCGTTACAGCTCCTAAAGTCCAGCCTAAATGATCGTGTCCAAAAGCATAAACAATGTTCTTATTTTTAGAGGATGGTCCAATAACTGGTAAAAAATCCGGTAATGATGGTCTAAACCCCATCCATTCGTCGTAATGTGCATCCAGTTGAGGCAAAAATTCTTTTGCACAATTAATTATATATTTAATTCTTTCTTTTGAAGGAGGGTTTAGTAGCCCACCAAATTCTACAGTGCCAACAGCTCTTAACCCTTGATTCATTGGTGAAAGGCTAAAACCTCTATCAAGGCAAATTACTGGTCTATTAAGCAAATTATTCATTCCTTTAAAGTGAACATGATAGCCTCTTTCTGTGTCTAAAGGTATATTTTCACCTAATTGGTCAGTCAATTTTTTTGAATGCGCTCCTGCTGCAACAACAATTTTTTCAAAATAGTATTCTGACTTTGCTGAATTAAGCACCGTTTTATCTTTTTCTACTTGTTTTAAGCTTTGTATGTTTTCTTGTACAAATTTTCCACCTTTGGATAAGAATAATTTGAATATTTTTTTTAAAATAGCATGAGGATCTCTAGCAAACATACTATTTTCATACAAAATTCCTGCATCAAATATCGGATTTAAATTTGGTTCTAAATCTAAAACTTCTTTTTGTGTTAAAAGTTTTTGTTTAATGCCTAAATCATTTCTTACTTTTATTTCTAAATTTCTACTTTTTAAATTCTTATTTGACCAAACATAAATGATCCCTTTTTTATCTACTAAATTTGTCGTATCAATTTCCTTAAATATCTCTTCGTACGACTCATCAGCAGAGCGTGAGATTTGATGCATATATTTTGCTGTATGCAACATAGAGGTTTTATTACAATTCTTAATATAATGTTTTATCCATGGAAAAAGTTTAAAAATATAATTCCACTTTAATGATAATGGGCCATTGGAACTGAAAAGCATTTTTGGGACATCTTTTATAATATCTGGTCTATTAAATTTTAAAACAGCATATGGTGAAAAATGCCCTGCATTTCCATAAGAAGCTGGTCTGAATTGTTCTGACAAAGGATCATTGCGATCAAAGATTGTAACTGGAATTCCTTTTTTAACTAATTGTAAACCAGCACAAACACCTTGTATACCGGATCCTATAATTCCAACTGAATTGCACTTATATCTTTCCATTAAGAAATTATAATGCAAAGTTAAAGAATTTAGTAGTGTGGTAGATTATACTATTGCTTCAGACTCTTTGTTAACGACTGTCTCGGAACCACCGTTTTCTTTAGATTTCTTTTCATCTTTTGACTTGCTGAATAGGAAATCAGCCGAAAGTTTAGATTTCGCCGCGTTTGTCTTTTTAATATATCCGTCAATATCCGCACCATTTTCAGTTTTAAGATTGTTGCCAAATTCGATATCACCTTTAACTGTTCCCGTGCTTCCAATAACTACATCAGCCCCTATTACTTTTCCATCCATATGGCCGTGGATTTCAACAAGATCGGCTTCGATGGTGCCAGTTATAGAGCCAGTTTCTCTAACAATTATTTCTCGAGAATGAACAGGTCCTTTGATCAAACCTGCAATATCAATAGCTCCTGAGCTATTTATTGTTCCTTCAATGCTCACAGTTTCAGATATAAGCGATCTTTCGGAGTCTTTTATTTTTTTTTTCTTATCACCAAACATTTTTATATTTCAATCTAATCATCATTACGTAAGGTTGACAAGATATTTTTAAAAAAAAAAACGACCATAATAGGTCCTTTTTAGTTAACTGGAGTGTCTTTATATACCTTACAAGACATTACGATTCCTAATCCGAACATTATCGCCATCATAGAAGAGCCACCGTAAGATAAAATTGGTAAAGGAGAGCCCACTATTGGCAAAAGACCAAGTACCATTCCCATGTTTACTACAACATATATGAAGAAAGCTGTGGCAAAGCTAAAACAAAAAAGCTTCCCAAAATTGCTCCTTGTAACATTTCCTATCTTAATAATCCTTGAAATGATAACTCCATATAGAATTAATATAAATAAAGAGCCAAAAAAACCAAACTCTTCAGAAAATAGTGTGAATATAAAATCAGTATGTTTTTCTGGCAAATAATCTAAATAACTTTGAGACCCATTTAAAAAGCCTTTGCCAAAAAGCCCTCCTGATCCAATAGCAATCTTTGACTGTATTATTTGATATCCAGCTCCCAGAGGATCTTTTTCAGGGTTTAAAAAGGTTAATATTCTTGCTTTCTGATATGGTTTTAAAAAAGAAATTGCTACAGGCAATAAAGATACAAACAGAAGAAAAGAATAAATAAAAAATTTAGCCCTAACGCCTGCTAACCAAGCTACTACTAAACCTCCTGCTGCAATTAAAAGAGAAGTTCCGAGGTCTGGTTGCATAACTACTAAAAGAACAGGAGCTATTAAGACTACTATTGGCAAAAATAAAAATCTTATTTTATTAACATTTTCAAGTGAAACACGATGATAATATTTCGCTAAAAATAAAATTAAACCTATTTTCATTAATTCTGACGGCTGTAAATTCATAAAATAAAAATTCAGCCATCTCTGAGATCCCGATGATGTAAGTCCAAAATACTTTACGCCGACAAGAAGAATAAAAAAGGAAATATAAATTAAATAGCTTGTACTATGCCAAAGTCTTATTTGAACGAAGGATAAAATAAAAAACATTACGAAAAATACTAAAAATCTTATTATATGACTTTTTGTATGATATTTAAATTCTCCCCCATCAGTAGAATACATCGCAAACATGCTTACAATTCCCAAAATTAAAATACTTGTTACCAAAATATAATCTATTGAGAAAAGTTTATCTTTAAAACTAAGCGAAGATTGTATAGACCTTGGTTGAAACATTACACTGGCTCTCCCAAAAATTTGTTTACTGATTGTCTTAAACTGTCACGCTCTAAAACTTTCTTTATAACTTTTTTTGCAATAGGTGCTGCTGCTTTACTTCCTGTTCCGCCATGTTCTACTACTACACTAATTGCATATTTAGGATCTTTAACGGGCGCATATGCAATAAATAATGCATGATCTCGATCTTTATAAGCCAAACTTTCTTGTTTTACTTCAGCTTCTCGTTGTGCCTCAGTAAATTTCTTGATTTGGGATGAACCTGTCTTTCCTGCAAAAGTAAATCTTTTATCTTCTAATCTAGATCTATAAGAAGTTCCTCCAGGCTCATTTGAAGAAGAGTACATTGCGTCTTTAATAATTTTAATATTTTCTTGATTTTTAAATAAAGGTTTTAAGTCAAAATTTGCCACAAGCAGGTCTTGAGGAAGCGGTTGATTAGGATTCTCATTTTTAAATTTTAAATACTCCTTTAAACTATTCTTTTTTTTATCGAAAATTATTCTTGGTTTAATTTCAAAACCTCCATTAGCTATCTGCGCTGTCATTAAACATAGTTGAATTGGTGTGCTTTGAAAATAACCTTGGCCAATACCAGAGTGTAATGTTTCCCCTAAATACCAATTTTGACCAATAAATTTTTTCTTCCATTCTGTATTTGGAACCACTCCAGATCTTTCCTCGACAAAATCTTGAAGTACTTTTTTACCTAATCCAAATTTTTTTGCAGTTTCGGACAATCTGTCTACCCCTAATCTTCTTGCTACCTCATAAAAATATACATCACATGACCTTTTTATACCTGATCTCATGTTCATTATTCCATGACCTTTCTTTTTCCAGCAATGGAACTTCTCTCCGAATAATTCAATCTTACCTTTGCAATGAACTGTATTTAAAGGTCTAATTATTTTGTTTTCCAGTGCGCTTAAAGCAACTAAAGTTTTTATTGTAGATCCAGGTGGGTATAATCCAGACACAGCTTTATTTATTAAAGGTTTTTTTTCATTTTTAATTAAACTATTCCAGTAATTTTTATCTATTCCATGAACAAATGTGTTTGGATCGTAAGTTGGGGCAGAAACCATTGAAATAATATCACCATTATAAATATCCATGACACAAACAGATGCAGCTTTATCTCCAAGTATATCTTTAACATATCTCTGTACCTCTAAGTCTAAAGTAGTTTGAAAACTCTTTCCCGCTTGACCTTGGTCGACTTGAATTTGTTTAATTCTTTTTCCAAATGCATTAACTTCATACCTTTGGAATCCAACTTTTCCGATGATATCTTTATCTAACCTTCTCTCAAGTCCAGTCTTGCCCACTGCCATTCCTGGCACTGACATCTCTTTTAAATAAAAACATTCTTCTACTAATTAATTTTGATTTTATAACTGTGTTTCCTGAGCCTGAGCTAAACATTCTTACCTGCGTTTACAATTGAATTATAAATATTAAACAAAAACCAAAAGAATGGAAAAAAAATCAACGTAAAAAAAGTATTGTACGATATTTCCGTAAAGCTTACTGAAATTTCAGAGAAATTTGTAATTAAAATTAGAAAAGCTAAATTAGCAAAAAATATTGCTACAAAAAAAGTAAACCAATCAGTTGTTATGCTTGTATTAACAGTCATGTTTTTTACATATGTTGCAACTAATGAAGTTACTAAATAAGATATTGAACTTAATCCAAGGGGAATGCCCATGACCGCATCATTAATAAGGCCAGCAAAAAAAACATGGCCGTTTCCTAAAATCTCAGGTCTTTTTAAACTCCAAAAATAAATAATTATCAATTGAATATTAAAAGACAAAATTTCAAAATAATTTTCAAAATAGGTGTCTATTTCACTTATAGACAAATAATACAAAAATAATAAAGGACCAAAATTTATAGTTTTTTGTAATAATCTATAACCAGT
>CACOEA010000012.1 GCA_902626185.1 uncultured Pelagibacteraceae bacterium | reverse complement strand
TATTAATTTTTTAGTAATTTTTTTTGGGATATCTTTAAGATTAATATGTGTTGTTATTGGTACAACTGAAAGAGATTTGTTATAAATCATCATTATTTCAGATTTATCAGTAACTTTACTAATCGATGCAAAAAATTCTGTTACACCCACTTTGTTTGTATTTTTTATTAATTTCTTATCTATAGGGCAATTAATTATACCTTTAAAATTTTTGTCTTTTGATAACTTATTTGCTAAATGAAAAGATTTTACCAAATATTTTGAAGCATTTTTAAAAGAAACTTTAAAAGGATCTTTAAAATTTAATGGGACATTTATTATTTTTATATTAGTAGAAAAACTGTGATCACTTAAATTTTTAACTTGGGTAATTTTTTGTTTTATTTTTAGCTTTTTAAATTGATGATAAATCAAATTGTAATTACCAATGAGATAAGTCTTTTTCTTATTAGAATTACTTATTTTTTTCCACATCTTTGATATAATTTCTGAATTTATACTATTTGGATCAGCTGTAACTATGAGAATTTTATTATTCATTTTAATTCAATAGATGCACTATTTCTTATTTTTGACAAATGACTACTCGAAAATAAATTAAGAACTTCATTTTGTTTTTGATTTATAATTCTATTTTTAGTTTCAACTATGTTGATTTCATTTTTATCAAGCTTTTTTTTTTCATTTAGCTTGATAAATAAAATTGTTTCACTTTGGAAAATTGGCTCTGATACATCTCCAATTTTTAATTTATTAACTATATTTAAAATTTTATCTGAAAGTGAATTTGCGTTTACCCAGCCTAAATTTCCACCATCCATAGCGGTTAGAGAAATACTGTATTTTATTGCCGTATTCTCAAATCCATCTTTTTCAATCAAATTTTGTATCTCATTAACAGTCTGATCTATTTCTTTACTTTTTGTAATTTGAATTTCTAACTCTGATAATTTATATTCTATAAAATTTTTTTGAGTATCTATTATCGTTTTTAACTCCTTATCAACTTCGTTCTCATCAATTTTAACTTTATTTCCGTATAGTGAGAGAATTAATTGTTGCCATGCTAATTCAATTTTAATTTCCTCTTTATATAAATCGTAACTTAAATTATTTAATTCAAAAATCTTTTTAAAATCTTCAAAGTTATCAGAGTAGTTTTTTGAAATTCTTGAAATAAACTCATCTGTGTTTATTTCATTATTAAATAAATTTGCTTTAATTAATTCTTTTTTTTTTAATCTAAAATTAATTAGATTTTTTAAAGAAACACTTTTTAATTTATTTATGTTTTCTTGACTCATTTCATCGTTGTTTAAGATAATGTTAGTTCTAATTTTATTTTTAAGCTCATATGAAGTTATTATCTGATTATCAACAGTGGCTATTATTTTAGAATTTATCTCTGACTCAACATTTTTTGCACTTATTAAAAATAATGATAAGATTATACAGAAGTTGGATAATTTAAACTTCATTTATTGATTGAAAGATGGAGAGTTAATATTGCCAAATGGAACAATAGTTATCTTAAACATTAAAGAATTTTCAGCCTCTAGCTCAGAGTCCTCATAGAATTCTCTTCGGTAAACAATCCCAGCCCTTAAACAGTCGTTAAGATATTCATAGCTTAAGTCATAATATTCTGCAGAATTAGTTACCAAGTTTCTTTTTGTTTCAGCAGAAAACAGACCAAAAGAATTTTCAACAAGATTAATTTTTGCTTTCATGTACTCTTGGTCACCAATATGCTTCTTTTCCTGAAGATAGCTTAAATTAAATTTTAAGGGATTAAAATTTAAGTCAGTGCTAATTTCATTAAAGTTTAGGTCATTGTAATTCTGGTCAATCGCAAAATTATAGTTCAGGCTTACTTTTTTGCTTGGATTAAAGCTCATATTTCCAACAACATCTGATAATTTTTCATCAAGACTTGAAGTTGAAGGCATATTTTTATTTTCTTTTTCGTTGATGACCTGACCCATTGTTAACCCAAATTTCTTTTGATTTTTATCTCCCTCAATTTCATAATCAAAGCCAACAGTTGTACTTAATCCACCTTCGAAATTATTAGTAGCATTTAATCTATCCAAACTAAATATATTCAAATGATTTAATTTTGCACCATTGGATTCTTTGCGCATATAGTCTGGAGCATACCTTAAGAGTACTTTAGGAGTTAATAGATGAGTAAGTTTATTTTCAGTCTTTTTAAAAAGATTTAATTCTGTTAAATAGCCAAGGGCCCCAAATATCTCACTGGTTGTATCTGTTTTAAATCCAGTGTTTTTTGCTTCATAATTTATATTTTTTACTTTTCCTAATATTTTACCACTTAACCCAGATTCAAAATTGAGATTTCTATATTTCCAATCTATATCGTTAATTAAAAATTTTGTATGTTTATTTGTGTCAAAGTTATGTACTTTTAAATTTGATGTAAAATCTGCATCACCATATTTATTACTAAATAAATTTTTATCTAGAATAATTTCAGGTAAAATATATTCATACTTATCATTATAATCTTCTTTTAAGGTTTCATATATACTTGCATTTAAACCTAAAAAGATATTTTCATTTTGACGTGTAAAACTAATAGAATTTTCTAAAGTTTCAGTCTCGTATGTAGCTAAACTAGATTTTATTTTATATAGCTTAAGGTATTTATCATCTGAAACATTTTGTAAGGTTAACTCAAGACTGTTGTCCGAGTCATTTTTGCCTTGAAAATTTTTAATAAATTTTGTAAATAAATGCGACCTATCCCCAACTTTTTTTGATTTTTCTGATTTCTTAAAACCTTCGGTGTAGCCAAAATCCATAATTATATTTGATTTTGCAAAAGCTTGACGATATTCTCCAAGCATTAAGGGACGTTCAGAGTCGAATAAACTACTAGTTAAAGTTAAATCTTTATCTTTATCCATTGCCCAAAAATAAGGAAGTTTAAATCCAGTGCCTAAATTTTTTGAACTAGTTAGTGTAGGAGGCAAAAATCCAGATCTTCTTTTTACTGACGGATCAGGATGAGATAATTTTGGAATAAAAAAAATAGGTATGTCATAAACTTTTATAACCGCATTGTCATAGTATATAGTTTTTTTTGTTTTATTATGTTTCATTTTGCTTGCCTGAATTGTCCAAGGTGGACAGGCATCATTTTTTCTATAGTCACATATAGTAAATATACTTTTTGTAAATTCATTTTCCTTATCATCAATCTTAATAGTATTTGCAAAAACTCTAGGTTTATTTTCTGGCTGTAATTTAAAACTATCTTGATTCAAAAAAGCTTTTATATCGCTTCCAACGATTTCTCTTTTTTTTTCGTCTATATAAATTTGAGAAAAGTTATAAGTATTATTTTTAGAGTCCGTAACTTTTACATTGCCTATTGATTTAAAGAATTTTCTTTTTGTAAGATATTCAAAGTTATCTAAATAAATGTTATTCCCCGCTAAATCAGTTATTATTGCTGGATCACTAGAATTAATAACGTTTTTTTTACCATCGAAGATTAAATTAGCACCTTTTAAAGTGTATCCTTCTGAAGTTTCTAACAGTGTTTCACCTTTGGTATTAAATATTTTAGTATCTTTGTTAAATTCTGCATAATCAGTTTTTAAAACATTGTTTTTGTTATCTTTTGCCACTACTTTATTCTTAAAAATTGATAGTTTTTTATCTTTATCAATTGAAATAGTGGAGGATTGAATATTTAAATTTTCAGCTGATAATGGTGAAAAAAAAATTATTAAGAAAAGATATATAGGGAGTTTATTTTTCATTTATCTGCAATACTCCTATTGAAGTGAATAATCCTATAGCAACTACTGGAACCCACGCTGCTAAAGATAAAGGTATTCTATTAGCTTGTCCTAAAGCTAATGATAAATCTTTAAAATAATAAACTGCTACACACGTTATTAACCCAACAATTACAAACGTTAAATTGTTTGATTTTTTGAGGGTATTCATTGTTAAAATTGCAGCTAAACCAGTCATTAGAAACAAAAAAAAGGGCAAAGACAACAATGAATTTAAGTTTTGATCCAAATACGTTTTATTGTAACCCTTCATCTGCAAATCTTTATAGTTAAGCAATAAATCCAAAAATGACATTGCATCAAAATTTCTGTAAAGACTTGTAATTTTAACATAATCGTAATTTGATTGGATCTTAAGCTTATCTTCAAAGACTTTTTTTGAAATACCATCGTCAAAATTGTTTATTGTTACGTTGTTTAATACCCACTCATTTTTTGAAATATCTGCGGTTGCTGCATATATTTTTTGTAATAAATTATAATTTTTGTCTAAATTAAAGATGCTTACGTTTTTTAAAATATTACTTTTTGTTTCATCTGCAGAAATTATTCTATTAATATTGTTTACATTTTCTTTAATCCAAAGACCATTTTTATTAACTACGATTAAATGATCGACATCTCTTGAATATTTTGATTTTGTTTGTTCGTAATATTTGACCATAGATGAAGTAATAGGATTAATTGCAAAAAGAATAATCCAACCAAAAATAAATGAAGCAAAAGCTAAAATAAAAAATATTTTGAAGTTTGAATAGCCAAAAACTTTTAATGTTAATAAATCTTTACTATCTCTTAATCGCCATAAAAACCACATGCTTGAAATAAAAATAATAAATGGGAGTAATTTAATTAAAAAATTTGGTACATATAATGCCGTTAAACTGATCGGAACAAATATAGAAGTATCAAGATTCTTAAAAAATTCAATTTCTTCAAATAAATTTAAAATAATTCCAAAACTATAAAAAAGTAAGATTACTTTAAAGATAGTCTTAAAAAAATTGGATAATAGATAATTAAATAAAATTGAATTCATTTTAAATAGTTTCTCTGTTTAATTTTACGATTAAAAAAAGATAAAGCATAGGTATTAGAATTAATGGTGAAATTATAAATAATATACTTATAGCCTGGGAAATTCCTGTAAAACGAATTATTAACTCTGAATAAAGTAGTACAATAAAACTATATAAAAAAATGCTATATTTATTTAAAAAAAAATTTTTTTTGGATTGCGTCTTGATTAGTAAAAATGAACACACCAAAGCAATTATTGGAATATAAAAAGGTAGAAGAAACCTTCTGTTTAAAGTAGTAACTATTTCATCTTTTGCATTTTCTCTACAATTAATAATTGTTTTTGAAAATTCTCTTATACATCTTATTAGGTCAAACGAAGGAGTTTCTTGGAGTTTTATTTGTTTTATTGTACCAGTTTTCAAATTTTTTAAATCAATATTTATTTGTTCGAACTTAACTATATTACTTTTCTGATTATTTTTGTTTGTTGAAATAATGTTTCCATTAAATAAAACCATTTTTTTTTCTTCAACTATACCTTCTTTTGCGATGATAGTAGTAGTACTGAACTCTGTATCATTAGAAGTAAGATTTTTAAGTGCTTTAGATTTGTCATACATGAAAACGTTTTTTATTTCGTTTTGAAACTTTTCTTCAACTATAAAAGTAAATCCTTTAAAAGAATCACTAAATTGTTGAATTCTGATTGTTGGTAAAAAGGAGTTGAATCCCTCTTTATTTAATAAATTTCTTGATTTGTTTAAAGCTAAAGGAGTTAAAAAAGAAGAAAAAAATAAATAAAAGATTAAAATAAATAAGGAAATTACAAAAAAAAGATTGACGATTTTTAATTTTTTTACTCCTGATGTCCATAAAATAATCAATTCATTTTCTTGTATTTGTTTAACTAAAAATATCATTAACGATAGTAGAAAGGACAAAGGTATTAATTTTGTCATTATTGCTGTAAGGTTTAAAAATGAATACTGAAAGTAGGTCGTTATTGAATAACCACTTTCTACAATTAAATCTAAAAAGTTTACTGCTCTTACAGTCCAAGCTATAGCAGATAAACCAAATAATATAACAATAAATGTTTTAAGAATTTCTTTAGTAAAGTTTTGATAAATTTTGTTTTGTAGCATTGCAGTTTATGTATATAAATAAAGCAACCTTGTTAAAATTTCAATCTATGGTTTAAATATGACCAATTTTCCATTGAAATCTGACATATTTGGACATATATACCACTCAACTCTGTGGAGTTTAATAAAATTATGTCTATAAAAATTAATTATTCCAATAAATCATCAGGCGACCTTTCATCTAATACTGTATTATTTTCTGACGAAAAATTTAATACAAGTAATTTAAGAAAATATTTATCTGGTTCAGAACTTTCTTACATAAATGAAATATTGAAAACAAGTGATATTAAAAAAAATTTATATGTTTTTGAGGTTAGTTCTAAAAAAAAGATAATTCTTATATCTATAAAAAAAGATTTAAAAACATCTGACACAGAAAATCTTGGTGCGGAACTTTATGGCCGAATAAACTTTGGGAAAAACTGTGAGTATAATATAGTTTCTGATAGTATAACTGGTAAGCACGATAACTTTTTAGGCCATTTTCTTCATGGATTAAAATTGAAATCTTATGAATTTAAAAAATATAAAACAAAAAAAGAAACTAGAATTTTATCAATAAACGTTCTTGGAAATAAAAACAAACCATCAATTCAAAATCAATTAAAATTTAAGGCATTAGAAGAAGGAACTTTTTATGCAAGAGATTTAGTATCTGAACCAGGGAATATTTTACATCCAGATGAATACGCAAAAAGGATAAAACATTTACAAAAGGACGGTTTAAAAATAAATATTTATGATGAGAAAAAATTAAAAAAACTAGGGATGCATGCTTTATTAGGAGTAGGTCAAGGAAGTATCAGAGGCTCATATCTTGTAACAATGGAATGGAATGGTGCAAAAAATAATTCTAAGCCCTTAGCTTTTGTTGGTAAAGGAGTTTGTTTTGACACTGGAGGATATTCACTTAAACCAGCAAAATTTATGGAAGATATGACTTACGATATGGCAGGTTCAGCTACTGTCGTTGGTTTAATGAAAAATTTAGCATTAAGAAAAGCTAAAATTAACGCAGTCGGAGTTGTTGGACTTGTTGAAAATATGGTAAGTGGCAACGCTCAAAGGCCTGGTGATATAGTAAGATCATACAGCGGCAAAACTATTGAAATATTAAACACAGATGCTGAAGGACGATTAGTTTTAGCAGACGCATTAACTTTCACAGAAAAAAAATTTAAACCAAAATTTATTGTTGATTTGGCTACTTTAACTGGCGCTATAATAGTGTGTTTAGGATCTGAGTATGCTGGACTGTTTTCAAATGATGACAAATTATCTAAGCAGATTTTTAGTTCAGGTGAAAAAGTAGAGGAGAAAGTGTGGAGAATGCCTTTACATAAGAATTATGATAAATTAATGAACTCAAAAAATGCAGATGTGCAAAATATTAATTATGTTGGTGGAGCAGGCTCTACAACTGCTGCTCAATTTTTACAAAGATTTATTGTAAACAAAACTCCTTGGGCTCATTTGGATATTGCTGGTATGGCATTTTCGAAATACGGAGGAGCCTTAAATTCGGGAGGAGCAACTGGGTTTGGAGTAAGATTATTAAATAAATTAGTAGAAGATTATTATGAGTAATATTCAACAAACTCTTTCAATAATAAAACCTGATGCAGTAGAAAGAAATCTTATAGAAAATATTAAATCAATTTTTATAAAAAATAATTTAACTATTAAAGAAGATAAAAAAATTCATATTACTAAAGAAGAAGCTGCAGAGTTTTACAAAGTTCATCAATCAAAGCCCTTTTATGAGGATTTATGCGCTTATTTGTCCTCAGGACCAATAGTTGTGATGATTTTAGAGGGCGATAATGCGGTATCTAATAATAGAAAATTAATGGGAGCAACAGACCCAAAAAATGCAGAAGCTAACACGATTAGAAAACTTTATGGTCTCTCAATAGATAAAAACTCAGTTCACGGATCTGACTCTGTTGAAAACGCCAAAATAGAAATTAACTTCTTTTTTAAAAATTAGTTATATCTATAAATATTAATTATAGCTTCAGAAAACGCTCTTTGCTCTAGTTTTTGAGTTTTATTTTTTAAAGTGTAAATGTCATCATTTTTTTTAATAAAAAAACTTTTCTGTAAGATTATTTTTCCACTATCTAATTTCTCATTAACAAAGTGTACAGTGCAACCAGTTTTCTTTTCATTATTAGTTAGGACTCTTTTATAAGTATTTAATCCCTTAAATTTTGGTAATAAAGAGGGATGTATATTTATTATTTTTTTTCCAAAACTTTTAATGAATTTTTTAGAAATTATTTTCATGTATCCTGCTAAACAAATTATTGATATATTATATTTTTTGATATTATTTAAAGTTGTAATTTCGTGATTTTTTTTTTTAGTATTGATTACCAAGTAGGGGATTGAATTTTTTTTTGCATGTAAAAGTCCATTAGCATTCTTATTGTCAGAAACAACAAGTTTAATATTTACTGGGAAATTATGATTTCTAGAATTCTGAATTAAAGACTTTAAATTAGAACCATAACCAGAAATAAAAATACAAGCGTTTTTTTTTACCATGATATTTTATTGTATAAACTTATTTTCTTTTTACTTTTAGATATATAACCAATCTCATAGGGTTTATAATCTTCTGCAAAATATTTTTTAATTTCTTTTAAATTTTTTCTTTTAATAATTATACAAAAACCAACTCCACAATTAAATGTATTCAACATTTCGTTATCAGTTAAATTTTTTGATTTTAACCATCTAAATATTTTTTTTGGCTTAATTTTCGAGAGATCAATATTAATTGATAGGTTTTGTGGTACTGATCTTGATATGTTTTCGATTAAACCTCCACCAGTAATGTGAGCAGCAGCTTTAACAAGGTTCTTCTTTGATAATCTTAAAATCTCTTTAGTATAAATTTTTGTTGGTTTAAGTAATTCTTTTTTAATTTTTTTTGATATCTTGGTATTTTTAATGATTGACCTAACCAAAGAATACCCGTTTGAATGAATACCACTTGATGGTATAGCTACAATCAGATCATCTGTTTTTACTCTACTTTTATTTAAAATTTTTTTTTTTGAAACTATGCCTACGCTAAAACCGGCTAAATCAAATTTATCTTTAGAATATATCCCAGGCATTTCAGCAGTTTCGCCACCAATTAACTTACATTCTGAGATTTTACATCCTTTAAGAATTCCAGCTAAAATTTTCTTCGTTTTTTGAAGGTCTAATTTTCCAACTGCTATATAATCTAAGAAGAATAATGGCTTAGCACCCTGTACGATCAAGTCATTAACGCACATAGCAACTAAATCAATACCGATCGTGTCTAAACTTTTAAATCTTCTAGCTAAATCAATTTTAGTACCAACTCCATCCGTACAAGAAACAATTACAGGATCCTTAATCTTAATCTTACTAATATCAAAAGTTGAACCAAAAGCCCCTATATTTTCTGGATTAAACGTTTTATCCGTTTTTTGGACATTTTTTTTTGATATTTTTGCAATGTGATCAACAAACTTATTAGCTATCGAAATATTTACACCACTTTTTTTATAACTATTTTGTATTTTTTTCATTAATAAAAATGATAATTACCTAAATATGAAAAACTTAATATTTACATTCTCTATTTTAATTATTTTATTTAAAACTGGAAATGTTTTATCTGATAGTTATATCTTTAATGTTAATAATATTGAGATAAGTAAGAAAAATTCAAAAAATAAAGAAAAATCGTTTAATGAGGCTTTTTTAATAGCATTTGATAGATTAAGCAAAAGACTTTTACTTGAGAACGATTATAAAAAACTATCTAATACAGGACTAGTTCAAATTAAAGAGCTTATTTCTTACTATCAAATTTCAGATCAAAAAGATTTTAGTAAAGATAACAATTCTCAAATCATAAATGTATCTTTTGACAAAGATAGAATGCATAATTTTTTTTATAAAAGAAATATTCTTTATTCTGATATAATTAATACTGAAGTGATTTTATTTCCCTTATTAAAAGAAGGTGATCAATACTTTATTTATAATAAAAATTACTTTTATGATAATTGGATAAAAGAAAAATCTAAAAATTTAATCCAATATATTTTACCTGCTGAAAACATAGAAAATATTCAAAAAATTAACTCTAACAAATTAAATATTTATAAACTAGAGATATCAGAATTTTTTAAAGAATATTCTAGTGAAAATATAGTCTTCGCTCATATTGAAATTAATAACAATAATTCAGAAGTTTATTTAAAGACCAGAATTGAAAAAAAACAAATAAATAAAAGTTTATCAGTCAAAAAAAAAAACAATTTTAATAAAAAAGACTTCTATGAAAAAATTATATTTGAAATCAACAATGAGATTTTAGATTTAATCAAGTCACAAAATTTGATTGATGTAAGGACACCTTCTTTTCTTAATGTTGAAATTAAATTAAATAAAAAAGATAATTTAGTTGAATTTAAAAAAAGATTAGAAAAAATCGATTTAATTGATGACTTTTATGTCCAAAAATTAAACAAAGATTATGTTCTAGTGAAAATTAAGTATTTAGGAAAGATAAGCAAAATTATTAATAAATTAAAAGATCAAAACATTAATTTAAAAATGATAGCTGGTCAGTGGCAGCTTACAATAATATAATGAGTCAACTTACATTTAAATTTCCATTTAAAACAAAATACTATGAACAAGACTTTTATGTCTCTAGTAATAATTTTTCTGCATACAGACTTATAGAGTCTTGGCCAAATTGGCCTGGTAAGTGGGTAAATATTTTTGGGCCAAAAGGGTGTGGTAAAACACACTTGTCAAATATATTAAAAAAAAAGATTAATTCAGTAAAAATTGTTCAAGCAAAAGATATTGATAATGAAAAAGCATTTATTCTAGAAAATTTAGATTGTTTAATAATAGATAATTTTGATCAAAACGTGGATGAAAAACTGTTATATTCAATTTTGAATCACTCTAAACAACAAAATATATATATTTTAATTAATTCCCACTTGCCTCTGAAAGATCTTAAGTATGAATTACAAGATCTTCACTCCAGAGCTAAAAGTTTTGTAAATTTAGGAATAGAGCTACCAACAGATGACTTATTAAGAGTAATAATATCCAAGTCATTTTCTGAAAAACAAATTGAAATTACACCTAAAATATCTGAGTATATAATTAAACATATTGAGCGTTCTTATGAAAAAGTATTTAAATTTATAAAAGAAATTGATGATTTGTCTTTATCTTCTGGAAAATCAATAAATATTAATTTAATAAAAAAAGTATTAACCAATGAATAAATATAGAACTCACCATTGTTCCGAACTAACAGAAAAAGATGCTGGAAAATCAGTCAACTTATCTGGATGGTTACATAGAAAAAGGGATCATGGAAATTTGTTATTCATAGATTTAAGGGATCATTTCGGCTTAACGCAGTGTGTTATAGAAAATAACAGTGAATATTTTTCTGTATTAGAAAAACTTAAGCCAGAGTCAGTGATAAGCATCAAGGGTAAAGTTGTTAAGCGTGGAAAAGATACTGAAAATTTAGAGCTTACTACTGGAAAAATTGAGATTGAAATAAAATCAATTAAAATTTTATCTGAAGCCAAAGATTTGCCTATGCCAGTATTTGGAGAGCAAGATTATCCAGAGGATATAAGACTTAAATATAGATTTTTAGATTTAAGAAGAGAAGAAATGCATAAAAATATTATTCTTAGATCTCAAATAATTTCTTTTATCAGATCTGAAATGTTGAAATTAGGTTTTTTAGAATATCAAACTCCAATTTTAACATCATCAAGTCCGGAAGGAGCAAGGGATTTTTTAGTTCCTAGCAGACTAAACCCTGGAAAATTTTATGCTCTTCCTCAAGCTCCACAACAGTTCAAACAATTAATAATGGTCTCAGGTTTTGATAAATATTTTCAAATTGCTCCTTGTTTTAGAGATGAAGATGCTAGGTCTGATAGAAGTCCTGGAGAGTTTTATCAATTAGATATTGAGATGTCTTTTGTCGAACAGGAGGATATTTTTAAAGTTGTTGAAAAATTGATGATTAATTTATTCAAAAAATTTTCAAAAAAAAATATTAATGAGAAATTTTTAAGAATAACATTTGAAGAAGCAATGTTGAAATATGGAACTGACAAACCAGATTTAAGAAATCCATTACTAATTCATGATATTACCGATATCTTTGATAGAGATGATGTTAAATTTGATATTTTTAAGAAGTTAGTCAAATCAGGTTCGAAAGTGAGATGTATTGTAACAAAAAATACTAAAGACAAACCTAGAAGTTTTTTTGATAATATTGACAAATGGGCAAAAGAACAAGGCGCATCAGGGCTAGCTTATTTTACATTAGAGGGTAATAAAGAAATTTCTGGAAAAGGTCCAGTTGGTAAATTTTTTAGTCAAGAATCTCTTAAAAAAATTATGGAAATTTGTAAGGCTGAATTAGGGGATAGTTTATTTTTAGCTTGTGGAAAATTAAATGAAGTAGAAAAAATTTTGGCAAACGCAAGAAACAAGATTGCTGAAGATTTAAATTTAATTGATGAAAATAAGTTTGAATTTTGTTGGATTGTAGATTACCCAATGTATGAATTAGACGATCAAACAAAAAAAATTAAATTTAGCCATAATCCTTTTTCAATGCCCCAAGGAGATTTGGATAAACTAGATTTGAAAAATCCTCTTAAAATTAAAGCCTATCAGTACGATATTGTTTGTAATGGAGTAGAATTGTCTTCGGGGGCTATAAGAAACCACATTCCTGATTTGATGTTTAAACTTTTTGAAATAGCTGGATATAATAAACAACAAGTAGAGGAGAAATTTAGCGGAATGATAAATGCATTGAGTTACGGAGCTCCCCCCCATGGTGGTATTGCTCCAGGGGTAGATAGAATTGTTATGTTATTAGCCAATGAGAAAAATATTAGAGAGGTAACATTGTTTCCAATGAATCAAAATGCTCAAGATTTAATGATGAAAGCGCCTTCTACGGTAGAAGAAAAACAACTAAAAGAACTGAATATTAAAATCAATACTAAAAAGAACTAATTTTTGGATTTTAAGTTTATTCTAACGTCCGAAAGATCTACCAATTTTTCTTCATAGTTGCTTCTTACAAATCCCTTAGATGTTATATTCTTAACAATTTTTAAAAATTTATCATCTGTATTTTCATTTGTAATATCTTTAGTACTTGCAATAGAAGGTGTGTGGGCCAAATCTTCTTTACCCAAATAAGATATAGCTAACTCTCTAAACACATAATCAAGAATAGATGAAGCGCTTAAAATTCTGTCATTACCTAGAACATTACCTGAAGGTTCAAATTTTGTATCAATAAAAGCATCAACGTATTCATCTAGAGGCACACCGTACTGCAATCCAAGTGAAATGGCTATAGCGAAATTATTCATCATAGCTTTTACCAATTCACCCTCTTTATTAGTATCGATAAATATTTCACCTATTTTACCATCGTCATATTCTCCAGTATGCAGATAAACCTTATGATCTCCTATTTGAGCTTTTTGAATATAACCTTTTCTTCTATCTGGCATTTTGAACCTTGCATTGTGTTTTGCTTTAATTTGATGTTTATCACTTAAAATTTTTTTTTCATTTGGCGTTACAATTTTTTCTGAAATTGATGTGGCTAACAGGCTGTCGTTCTTTTTGCTTTTATCTGAAGCTTGTTTTTTATCACCAATCTTTTTAGTCTTTCTATTATTGAGCTTAACGTCAATTACCTCAACTTCTCCATCATTTCTATTATCAATTTTAGATAATTCATGATCATTCAAATTATCTAGTGTATGGACTGTTTTAAAGGTACACGTATAATATGTTTCTACTATAAATTTTTTCATATTGTTTAAAAGGAATCTTTTACTTATTGATATATAGCAAATATAATTAGTGTCTGATATAAATAATTATACACTTTTAAATTGTGTGGATTTAAAAAATTAAATTACTTATGAAAATATTTTTTACTTGGTGGTACAAGCAAACATTTGGGACGTTTCTAAAAACTTTGTTTTTTGGAAAATTTGTTGGGAAAGACGAATTTGGTAATAAATACTATAAAAGCAAGAAAGATGAAAGATGGGTGATATACTCGAATAATATTGAAGCTACAAAAATTACTTCTGACTGGTTTTTATGGATGCACCATACAATAGACAAAATTCCAGATAAAACTGTTAAAAAATTTAAGTGGCAAAAAAAACATCTTGAGAATAGGACAGGAACAAATGACAGTTATAAACCAATTAAGATAAAAAAAAATAGCAATAATAAAAAGTATGAGTCTTGGAGATAAATTTTTAGCTGCATTTTTTTTCCTAATTGTATTTCACGCCTCTATTTCTTTTGGACAAGATAAAATTTTAAGTTCACCTTTGATAAATCTAGAAGAACTTAAGCCAAGCTTTGAAGAAACAGACGAAAGTTCAAATATTAGCTCAAATAGCGATGGTATAAAGAAAAAACAAAAAAAACTCTCAGGCAATAATCAGCCTTTTGCAAAATTTATTGGCCTTGATAAAATAACTGCAAAAACCTCAGAAATAATAATTAACCTCGGAGAAGTAAAAAAATTTGGTCCACTTGAAATAAAAGTTTTAAAGTGTGGTGAGCTTAAAGCCAATGATAAAAAAGATAGTGTTGCATATCTCCAAGTAAAAGATCTAACAGAAAATCAGAATGAAAAAGTTTTTATTTTTAATGGTTGGACTTTTGCATCAGATCCAACAATTGCTCCATTTGATCATGCTATCTATGATTTACAATTGATTAATTGTAATAATGTTTAATAAAATTTTTCTTTAGACAGCCAATTAGTATCAAAATCAGAATTAATAAATTTTTTATGTGATAAAATCTTTTTATGAAGATCAATAGTAGTAGTAATACCTTCTAATACAAACTCATCCAAGGATCTTAATGTTCTTTGAATGGCTTCAGATCTATTTCTTCCTTTACAAATTACTTTAGCAATTAAACTGTCATAATATGGAGTAATTTTGCATCCTTGAAAAATTGAACCATCAACACGCGTTCGGAATCCTGATGGTTGATGACAAACACTAATGATCCCCGGACTTGGTTGAAAATCGAGTGCTGGATTTTCTGCATTTATTCTACACTCAATTGAATGTCCCCTTGGATCTATATCATTTTGTTTTAAAGCAGTATCGCCAGTGAAAGCAATCCATAATTGCTCTTTTACTATATCTATTCCTGTTTGTACTTCTGTTACTGGATGTTCTACTTGAACTCTTGTATTCATTTCTAAAAAGTAAAATTTACCTTCTTCATAAATAAACTCGACTGTACCTGCTCCCTCATAACCAATTTGCTCAACCATCTTAACAGTTTTTTGAAGTAGATCTTGTCTTTGTTCATCTGTTAGTACAGGACTTGGTGTTTCTTCAATTAATTTTTGATGTCTTCTTTGAACAGAACAATCTCTTTCACCTAAATGAATAGTCTTATTTTTCCCTGACATAATTTGAACTTCTATGTGCCTTGGGTTTTTAAAATATTTCTCTATATATAATTCATCATTTCCAAAAAACTTTTTTGCCTCTGTTTTTGCGGTAAGAAATAATTTTTCTAATTCGTTTTCCCTTTCAACAATTTTCATTCCTTTTCCACCACCACCACCTGCCGCTTTTATAAGAATAGGATATCCAATATTTTTACAAATAGATTTTGCTTCTGATAAATTTTTTACGCCTCCTTCAGATCCTTCAATAATTGGTAAGCCATATTTTTTTGCTATTTTTTTAGCTTCTATTTTATCCCCCATTTTTGCTATTAAATCTGAACTAGGTCCTATAAACTTTATACCATGTTTGCTTACAACATCGGCAAATTTTGCATTTTCAGATAAAAACCCATAACCAGGATGAATTGCTTCTGCTCCGGTAAGATCTACAGCAGACATTATTGATGAAATATTCAGGTAACTATTTTGAGGTTGATGAGATCCAATACACACGCTTTCATCTGCTAATCTCACGTGCATTGCATCAGAGTCAACATCTGAATGCACAGCAACAGTTTCGATTCCCCATTCTTTACATGCTCTAATTATTCTAACAGCAATCTCACCTCTGTTAGCAATCAAAACTTTTTTGAACATGTTTATTTAAGAATGATCAGTGGTTGACCAAATTCAACTGGTTGACCATCATTTACAAGAATTTTTTTTACCTCTCCATCACTTGTCGATGGGACATGATTCATTGTTTTCATCGCTTCAACAATCATGATAGTTTGACCTTTTTTTATTTTATCACCAACTTTCACAAATTTTTTTGCACCTGGCTCTGGGGCAAGATAAGCAGTGCCAATAATAGGAGACTTTATTCTTATTCCGTCAGTGTCATCATCTTTATTAAGAACAGCTTTGTTTCCAGATATAACCGCCGAAGATTTAATCTGCTCAATAGCTCTAGTAGACTTAGAAACTTTAATTTTTGTTTGTCCTTCTTGATACTCAAGTTCAGTTAAATTCAATTCATCTAGGTGATCAACTAATTCTTTAATTAATTTTTTATCTATTTTCATTTTTTTAAAAAATCGTTCATCGCTTTTAAAGCCATTAAATAACCGTCAGTACCGAAACCACATAAAACTGCTTTTGCAATTTTACTTATCAAAGATTTATGCCTGAAATCTTCTCTATTGTAAATATTAGTAATATGCAATTCGAATATGGGAATTTTAAGTATTTTCAGTGCATCATGTATAGCTACGGACGTATGCGTGTATCCTCCAGCATTAATTATTAAGCCGTGATGGTCATTCCTAGATTTTTGTATTTCGTCTACAATTTCTCCTTCAAGATTTGATTGAAAAAAAGTCAAGTTAATGCCATTTTTTTTTGCGAATTCTTTACAATTAGTTTCAATACTTTCTAAAGAAACTACACCATATTTTTCTTTTTCTCTCTCACCTAAAAGGTTGAGGTTTGGCCCATTAAGAATTATAATTTTTTTCATCATAGTTTTATAATTTAACTAATTAGCTCAATTATGGCAAAAATACAATTAAATGGAAAAAAAACTGTCATTAGTTCTAAAATGACTATTTATGATTTGTTAAAAAAATTTAATCTAATCAACAAGAAAATAGCCATTGAACATAATGGCATTATTATTCCAAAATTAAATTACAAAAAAAAAAAATTAAAAGACAAAGATAAACTTGAAGTAGTTCATTTTATAGGGGGCGGGTAAATGAAAAGTGATATTTTTAAAATTGGTAAAATTAAATTAAAGTCACGATTAATTGTTGGAACTGGGAAATACAAAAATTTTAAGGAGACAGCTAGAGCTGTCAAAGAGTCAGGAGCAGACATGGTAACAGTTGCAATTCGTCGAATAAACGTTTTAGATAAAAAAAAACCTATTTTAACTGATTACCTGAACCCAAAAAAAATTATATATTTGCCAAATACAGCTGGCTGCTATTCATCAGAAGAAGCACTTAGAACCTTAAGGTTGGCTAGAGAAATGGGAGGATGGAAATTAGTAAAATTGGAAGTTTTAGGCGATAAAAAAACATTATTTCCAAATATGATGGAAACTTTAAAATCTACAAAAATTTTAGTCAAAGAAGGATTTAAAGTAATGGTTTATTGTACTGATGACCCAATTTTGGCAAAAAAATTAGAAGATTATGGTGCATCAGCTATAATGCCATTAGCTTCACCTATAGGATCAGGATTAGGCATACAAAATAAAACAAATATTTCTATGATCATCAAAAATTCAAAAGTACCTGTAATCATTGATGCTGGTATCGGCACTGCTTCTGACGCAACGATTGCAATGGAGTTGGGCTGCGATGGAGTTTTAATTAATAGTGCAATAGCTCAAGCAAAAAAACCAATATTAATGGCTAGAGCTTTTAAGAGTGCAGTTATATCAGGCAGAGAGTCTTTTTTGGCTGGGAGAATGAAAAAAAATAATCTTGCAATTCCAAGCTCACCAGTGGGTGGCTTAATTTAAGCTCTCTTTTTTCGCCTCACCCATAAGGTCCTTGGCCTTATTGTTTTTTTTCGTAACGATTTAGTTTTTTTTGTTTTTTTTAAATCAATAATTTTTTCAGACTTTATCTTTTTTGATTTTTGTTTTGCTCCTAAATTATTTTCAATTTTTTCAATATTTTCAACTTTATTGAGTATCTTTTTAGATTTATTTAAAAGTTCAATTTTATACTCAGGAATAATTAATGAGTCATCCGATAAAAAATTGATTTTAAATGAATATTTTTTTTCAAAATACTCAATTTCTTTGGATAGGTTATTCTCTATATAAGTTTTTACTTTTTCTGGAATGTAAGTTTTAATAACTTTAACTTTATTTGTAAATGCTAATAATTCAATTTTTTTAGTAATCTTTTGGGCGAAGGAGCTTAAAGATAAAATAGTTTCCCATTTTATAGAACCTTCTCTAAGTCTTTGTCTAGTCATTTCTAATAAACCAAAATTACTTATTCGTCCTATTTGGATTCGCGCCCTGTCTTTTCTTATGCTCTCTCTCATTTTTTTTTCTACAGTTCTTCTGTTATAGAAATTCATCATATCTATAAAGTCGATCACAATTAATCCTGACAAATCTCTTAATTTTATTTGACGAGCTATCTCTTCTGCTGCTTCGAGATTAGTGTTTAAGGCAGTTTTTTCAATATTAATTTGTTTGGTAGATTGTCCTGAGTTAATATCAATTGCGACAAGTGCTTCAGTAGGATTAATTACTAAATAACCACCTGATTTTAATTTAACTGTAGGTTCAAAAATATTATTTAATTCCTTTTCAATATTAGCATCATGAAATAATGGGATTTTCCCTCTATATTTTTTGATATTTTTTGTATTTCTAGGCATCAATTCTTTCATGAATTTTTTAGCTTTTTGATAAGCCTCGTTTCCGTCAATGTAAACATTTTTTGTATCATTATCATAAGTATCTCTTAGGGTTCTTTTTATTATGTCTCCCTCTTCATAAACAAGCGAGGGTGCACTAGAATTTAAAGCTTTATTTCTAATTTCCTCCCAAGTTTTTAATGTATTTTGAAAATCTTTCTCTATTTCATTTTTTGTTTTATTAGCTCCAGCCGTTCTTACTATTGCTCCCATATTCCTAGGAATTTCAATTTCATTAAGTATATTTCTAATTTTTTGCCTGTCAGAAGAATTAAAAATTTTTCTAGAAATACCGCCTCCTTTTGGAGTATTTGGCATTAGAACCATATATTTACCAGCTAAGGAAATAAAAGTTGTTAAAGCGGCTCCTTTCTGCCCACGCTCCTCTTTTATAACTTGAATTAGAATTACCTGCCCAGGTTTTATAACTTCTTGAATTTTATACCTTTTTAATCCATATGAAGATTTTAATTCTTCTCTAAATTCTTTCTTTACATCCTCAGCGCTTTTAATTTGATTTTTTTCTTCTATTTTATCGGTGTGATTTTCTGAACTTTTTTCATTTGGCATGTCTTCAATTGCTTTGTTTTTAAGACTCTCTCTTATTTTTTCTTCTGCATCTTTAATCTTTTCTTTATCTTCTGATGGAACTTGATAATAGTCGGATTGAATATCGTTAAAGGCTAAAAAACCGTGCTTTATTCTTCCAAAATTAACAAAAGCAGCCTGTAGTGACGGTTCTACTCTACTAATAGTTCCAAGATAAATATTATTTTTAAAGTTTAATTTGTTTTTATCTTCAAATTCATACTCTTCAATTGAATTATTTGATTTAAGAACAATACGAGTTTCGTTTGGATGCGATGCATCAATATATAAGTTTTTTTCCATTTTATTTGAAATCCTTTTAATCTATTGAAATTTTTAATTATAGTTTTTAACATTATTAAATATTATACAATTTTTAAGTTAATTGCACTTATAATAAATCAATAATGCCCTAAGATAGCCAAATTTTGTGCTATAGATTATTCAAGATGTTCAAATTTGTAAATTTTTCGATAAAATTTTTTATTATATTCGCTTTAGTTTGCCTATTTTTCATATTTTCCACATTGTGGTATTTTTCTATTGGGCTTCCTGATTATAAAAAATTATCCAATTACCAGCCTCCCATATCAAGCCGAGTATATTCTAATGACGGAAAGTTAATTGCCGAATATGCTTTAGAAAAAAGGCTATTCATACCTTATGAGTCAATACCAAAAAAAGTAATAAATTCATTTTTATCAGCTGAAGATAAAAACTTTTTTAATCATCCTGGTATTGATGCAAAAGGGATACTAAGAGCAATATTTAAAAATTTAAAAAATATAAACGAAAATAAAAGACTAGAGGGCGCTTCTACAATCACACAACAAGTAGCAAAAAATTTTCTATTAACGAATGAAGTTTCTCTTAACAGAAAAATTAAAGAGGCTATTTTAGCTTTTAGAATAGAAAGAGCTTACTCAAAAGAAAGAATATTAGAATTGTATTTAAATCAGATCTATTTAGGTCAAGGAACATACGGAATTGCAGCTGCAAGTTTAGAATATTTTGATAAATCAGTTAAAAATTTAAACTATTCAGAAGCAGCTTTGCTAGCCGCTTTACCAAAAGCTCCAAGTAAATATGATCCGTTTAAATTTCCAAAAATAGCTAAATTTAGAAGAGATTTAGTTATCGAAAATCTTGAGAATAATAATTATATCAATAAAAAGGAATTGAAAGATTTTAAGAATTCAGAAATCAAACTTAAGAGAAGGAAAATAGAAATTCTTAATGAGGCAAATTCTTACACCGAAGAAGTAAGAAGATCAATTAAAGAAAAATATGGCTTTAAAAAACTTTATTCTGAAGGACTTTCAATAAGAACACCACTAGATGTCAATTATCAAATTCAAGCTATTTTGTCCTTGAGAAATGGTATTGAAGCTTATGATAGAAGACACGGGTGGAGAGGTCCAATCACCAATAAATTTAAAAATAAAAATTGGAAAAATAAAATTGAAAAACTTAAAATTGATCCAACTCTTAATTGGAAAAAGTCAGAAATTTTGAGAATAAATGATGATGGCATCAGTTTTAAAACTTTTGATAATATAAAGGGCACGATTAAAAGCAATAAATTGAAATGGGCTTTAAAAAAAAAATCTGTAACCGAAAAATTTAAAATTGGAGATATTATTCTTGTAAAAAAAGAAAAAGATTATTGGGATCTCAAACAATATCCAAAAGTTAACGGGGGAATAGTAGTTTTAGATCCTCACACTGGAGATGTAAAAGCTTTAGTAGGAGGCTTTAATTTTAAATCTAGTGAGTTCAATAGGGTTACTCAAGCTAAAAGGCAACCTGGTTCTGCTTTTAAACCAATTGTGTACGCTGCTGCTCTTGAAAATGGATATTCACCTAACTCTATTGTTCTAGATGCACCGTTTGTTGAAAGTCAAGGAGTTGGGTTAAAAGATTGGAAACCTGAAAATTATGGTAAAAAATTTTACGGTCCTTCAACTTTGAGGAAAGGCATTGAGTATTCAAGAAATTTAATGACAGTTAGAATTGCAAAAACATTAGGATTAGAAAAGATATTAAATTTATCCAATCAATTAGAAATTTATGATGATATTCCTGAATTATTATCAGTTTCACTTGGAGCAGCTGAAACATCGTTAATAAATTTAACATCCGCTTACGCATCTTTTGTCAATGGAGGTGAAAAAGTAAAACCAAATTTAATTAGTAGAATTCAAGACAGAAGAGGCAAAACAATCTTCAATTTACAAAATAAAAGATGTGTTGGCTGTGATAAATTTTTAAACGATTCTAACGAATACCCTTTCATAGAATTTGAAAACGAGAGAGTATTTAGTGAAGAAACAGCTTACCAAATGACTTCAATTTTAGAGGGTGCTGTTGAAAGAGGAACTGCAAAAAAATTAAAAGACTTGAATGTTCCATTGGGAGGAAAAACTGGCACTACAAATAAAAATTATGATGCATGGTTTATTGGTTTTTCATCAGACCTTGTGATAGGTGTTTACGTAGGATTTGATAATCCAAAATCTTTAGGTAAATATGAAACAGGTTCAAAAGCAGCGCTTCCAATATTTAAAGATTTTGTAAAAAAAACACTATTTGAGGAGGATTTTAAAGAATTTAAGATTCCCAAAGGAATATATTTAACTTCTTTAAACTATGACACTGGTTTGAAGTCGTCTTTAGGTGATAAGAATACAATTGTAGAAGCAATGAAGGCAAAAGATATTAACAACATTGAGAATAACAAATTAATTTCAATTAACAATTATGATAAGCTAGTTAAATATAGACAGTTTTACTAATGGAAAATTTTGAAAATAAATTAATTGTATTAGAAAAAAATTTGAAAAATATTCGGAGGTATCTTTGAAGATAACAGCATTCAATCAAAGCTTAAAGATATCGAGAGCTCCTTATTAAACGAAAATTTTTGGAAAGATAAAAATAAAGTAAAAAAAATTGTACAAGAGAAAAAAACGTACGAAAACATTCTAAATTCTTACAAAAACACCTTAGATGAATTACAAAATTTAAAAGATCTACATAGTTTAGCGTTAGAGGAAAAAAATGAGGAAATTTTAGATGAATGTTCTTTAAAGATAAACAATCTATTGGATATTAGTAAAAAAGCTGAGATAAGTTGCTTTCTCTCAGGCGAAAATGACAACCTAAATATTTATTTAGAGATACATGCAGGCGCTGGAGGTACAGAGAGCCAAGATTGGGCAGAGATGCTGCGCAGAATGTATTTAAAATGGTTTGATAAAAAGAACTTCAAATATGAAATAATAAGTGAACACAGAGGAGATGAAGCAGGAATCAAATCTTCAACTTTAAAAGTTGAAGGCAAGTATCTTTACGGAATGATGAGAGCCGAGTCCGGCGTTCATAGACTCGTTAGAATTTCACCATTTGACAGCGGAGCGCGTAGGCATACAAGTTTTGCTAGTATATGGGTATATCCAGCTGTTGAAGATGATATAAACATTAAAATCGATGAGAAAGATTTGAGAATTGATACTTATAGATCTAGTGGAGCTGGAGGGCAGCATGTTAATACTACAGACAGCGCAGTAAGAATTACACATTTGCCGACCAAAATAGTTGTACAATGTCAAAATGAGAGATCACAACATAAAAATAAAGAGACCTGTTTTAAAATGCTCAAAGCTAGACTATATGAATATGAAATACAAAAAAGAGAACAAGCAAACCAAAAAGAAATAAGTTCGAAAACAGATATTGGATGGGGACATCAAATTAGATCTTATGTATTGCAACCATATCAACTAGTTAAGGATTTGAGAAATAAAATTGAAAGTACAAATCCAACTGATGTTTTAAATGGAAATATTGATCAATTCATTGAAGCAGGAGTCGTAAATAAATAAAGTGAAAAAATTATTTTTAAGCATAATTACAGTAATATTTTTTTTAACATTTATTATTATAGGTATACTTTCAACTACCGGATACGAAACTGCAAGATTTAATAAATTAATTACTGAAAAAATAAAAGAAAATAATAAAAAGTTTTCTTTAGAATTAAATAAAATCAAATTTAAATTTGATTTACGTAATATGAGTTTATTTTTAGAAACTTCGAAACCAAATATAAATTATCAAAACTTAAAAATACCTGTAGAGTCAATTAAAGTATATCTAGATCTGGTTTCTGTTATTACATCAAAGACAAAAATTGATTTAATAAATGTAAATACAAGTGAGATAGCAATTAATGAATTAAAAGAAATAGTTCTTAAAACAAAACCCTCAAACTTGAATAGTTTTATAAGCAATAAGGTTGAAAATGGTAAACTAAAAGCAAATATAGAATTTTATTTAGGCGATAAACAACAAATACAAAATTACATTATTAGAGGAGAAGTAAAGGATATGCATGCTAATTTAACAAATAAAATAGATTTGAAAAAAACAAATTTTAGTTTTTTTGCTGATGCATCAGATATTTTGATTAAAAACATTAAAAGTGAAACGGATGGCCTTTTAATTGAAAATGGTAACGTACAATTAGCAAAAGAGGGAAATATTGAACTTAAATCTGACTTTCAAACAA